>JAUYMQ010000165.1 GCA_030698575.1 Deltaproteobacteria bacterium | reverse complement strand
CCTCGCGCTCGTGCCGGGCGACGAGCACAGGGGCCTCACGCGAAACGTGGTAGGGAGTTCCGTAGACGTACACGTCGGCCGTGAAGTCCCCGAGCACGGCGATCCTGACCCGCGGGAACGCCTCCACGATCTTCTTGTACTGGCGCGCTCGCCTTCCCATCAGGCGCGCTCCCGCGCGAGGGCGGTTTCGGCCGCCGCCGCGACCTCTTCGGGCCCGATGCCCGTCATGCAACGGTGATCCAGCGGGCAGATCTTGAGGTGGCAGGGCCCGCAGGGAACGTCTCGCCGGAGGACGATCGCGTGGCGCTCGCTCATGGCGCTGTAGCGGCGATCCGTGGGGCCCATCATGACCACGTGGGGAACCCCGAGCGCCTCGGCGACGTGCCGCGCCCCCGAATCGTTTGTGAGCAGCAGCGCGCTTCGCGCGAGCGCCGCCTTGAAAGGCCCGAGCGTCACGGGGGGCCAGATGACGGCCGCCCTGCAACGCATCGCCCCGGCCACGGCGCGGGCCTCCTGCTCCTCGCCCGGACCCGGCAGCAGAATGGCGGCGCCGCCGTGCTTTTCGATAACGGCGTCAGCCGCCGCCGCAAAGCGCTCGGGCGGATACTGCTTCGAGGCGCCGAAGGACGCTCCCGGCGCCACCGCCACGAGCGGCCGCGTTTCAGCGAAACCCGCCCCGGCGAGGCGCTCCGTGATCTCTTTGTTCTCCCCGGCCGTCACGAAAAGCGACAGTTCCGTCCCCCGGGAAGGGCATCCCAAACGCGCGACCAGATCAAGGTAGTAGCGCTGCATCGGCGCCGGCGCGATCACCCCGCCCTCGCGGGGAGGCGGAAGGCGGTCGGTCAGCAGCAGGCTTCGGCCGTTACGCGCGTATCCCGCCCGCCGCGGCACGCCCGCGCGCCACAGGATCCACGCGGCGCTGAAGGAGTTCGCGAGCACCACCGCGAGATTGAAACGCTCCGCCCGCAATTCCCGGGCAGCGCGCCCGAGGCGCCCCCGGCGGCGGTTCGCGCCATAGATCTCCAGGGGTATCACGCGGTCGTGCCAGGGCGACCCCGCCATGAGCTCCGCGAGGTGCGGCTTCAGGAGCAGTGCGATCTCGGCGCCCGGAAACCCCTCGCGCAGCGCGCGCAGGGCCGGGACCGCCATCACCAGATCGCCCACCCAATTGGGGCAACGGACGACGATGCGCGACGGGGCGGAGAGCAGCTCCCCCTGGCTCTCATTCATGGGTTCGCCGCTCCCCCGCAGCCCGGGAGGCGCTGCACAGGCCGGCGCCGGACGGCTCGCCCAGAATGCCGAGTGCCGCGTCAAGGACGTCCTTCGCATCGACGGCTTCGAAGCAGGCCCGCGTGAGGCACCGGCGCTTGGGACAGCGGCACCCGACGTCTTTCCGGACCACGATCGATGGAACACCGGCGTAGGGCGCATTCTCGATGGCGTCGGTGGGGCCGAACACGGCGACGACGGGTGTTCCCGAAAGGGCCGCGATGTGCATCGGTCCGGTGTCGTTCCCGATGAGCAAGCGGCAGCGGCGGAAGATCGCCCCCAGATGCTGCAGGCTGGGTGTCTCGGGGGCGATGAGCGCCGGGTGCATCATCGCGCTGACGATGGATTCCACGGACGCTTTCTCGCCCGGCCCCCAGGTGAAGATCACGCGGAAACCGCGCTCGATGAGCGCGTCGGCCACATCCCCGTAGCGCTCCGGAAACCAGCGCTTGTAGGCCGTGCTCTCCGAGCTTCCAGGGTGAACCGCCACGTAGCCGCCGGACGGCGGATCGCCGCCCGAAGCCTCCGGCGCGGTCGCCTCGAGCCACCGGTCGATCTCCGCTTGCACGGAAGACGCAACAGGCAGGAGGCTGCCGCCGGGAGCCACCGGGCAGGTGGAGGCATCCCGGCCGAGCAGCTCCGTCCAGACGAAGCGCGCCAGTATGGCGTTGCGGTCGAAGCGCGAGATGCGGCGCATCGGAACGGCAGCGCGCCGGTTCGTGAACAACCGGTTTCCCTCACGGCTCCCCCACCCCCGGTTGCCGCCGGCCTCGTAGCCGGCCCGGAGCGGCGCCCCGGTGGCCATTGCCCAGAGGCCGCTCTTCAGGATGCCGTGGAAATCCACCACCCAGTCGAACCTCGCGGCGCGGAGCCTGCGGGCGAAGGCGATCATGTCGCGGAGCGTGGCCGGCGCCGTTCGCCACGATCGAAGGCCGTCGCGCCAGCGCCGCCGGGGAATAATCCACAGGGTGTCGATGTCGGGATGCCCCGCCAGCGCCTCGGCGGCGCCCTCCTCGACGAGCCACGCGAGATGGGCGTCCGGAAGGGCTCGGCGAAGGGCTATGACTGCGGGAAGGGTGCGGACGACGTCGCCGATGGCCGAAAGCCGGATGACGAGGACGCGCTCAGGCGCGCGAAGAGCCATATGACGGCTTCGGCCTGGCATGCTGCGCTCGGACATTCGGGGTTTCCCGGAGGGGGAGGGACGGGGTCGCGGGCCGGGAGACCGCCTCCCGACCGGGACCATGAAGACAGCCCCCGGCCGGGCCCCGTGAGGCGCCGCCAAGCTATCAGATTCCCTTGAAAAGTCAACTGATTTTGGCCTCCGCGGGTCTTCCGGAGCGGGCCTCGAAGGGGCCGCCCGCTTTCCGAGAAACTTGTGCGCCGGGAGGGCCTATGCCCTATAATGACGCGAACTTATGGGGCCCCATGGGCCCCGTCTTCCTGCTTCCGAGGTGCCCGTCCGTCGATGGACAGCTTCGTACCTAGCGCTCTCCTGATAGTCCTGCTCATTTTCCTGGCCGGCATCCTTTCCATGGCCGAGACCGCCCTTATTTCCGTGCGAAGGGGAAGAATTCGCGAACTGGTCGAGGAAGGGGACGATCGCGCCCGGGCTGTAATGAAGCTCCACGACAAGCCGGAGCGGCTGTTTGCCACGACGCAGGTCGGCGTCACGATCCTCCAGGTGCTGGCGGCCGGCGGAGCCGGCGTGCTGGCTCTGGCCCATCTTCCCCCCACGCTCGGCCCCCTCCTGGACGACATTGGGGCCACGGGGCTCAGCGCCGATGTGGCCCGCGTCAGCGTTCTCCTCGCCCTGATCGTGTTCGCCTACCTCGTCCTTACCTTCGGCCAGCTCATTCCGAAGGCCATCGGCTACCGCTTCGCCGAGCCGCTGGCGCTGCTCTGCGTCGGGCCGATTACGACGGTGGCGCGGATTGCCCAGCCGATCGTCAGCCTGCTCACAGCCAGCACGAAGCTTCTCGTGCGCGCCTTCGGGGTCGGAACGCAGGGGGCCTTCGTTTCGCCCGAGGAGATCAACTTTCTCCTCCGCGAGGGGAAGGAGCGTGGGATCTTCGAGCCGCCGGAGCACGAGCTGATTCACGGCGTCTATGAGTTCAGCGAAAAGCTCGTCCGCGAGGTGATGGTGCCTCGCCCCAAGATTCACGCCATCAGGGTCGATGCCCCGCAGGAGGAGATACTGAGCTTCGTCGTGCAGAGCGGCTATTCGCGCTACCCGGTCTACAGCCGCTCGATCGACGACACGCAGGGCGTTCTCTACAACAAGGATCTCCTCGAATGCCTGGCCCGCAACGAGCCGATCGTGATCAAGGATCTGCTCCATCCGGTTCACTTCGTGCCGGAGAACAAGAAGGTGAGCCAGCTCCTGAAGGAAATGCAGCGAAGGCGGCTCGGAATGAGCATGGTGGTCAACGAGTACGGCAACGTAGAGGGTGTGGTTACGATGGAGGATCTGCTCGAGGAGATCGTCGGGGAGATCCAGGACGAGTACGATCTGGAAGAGAAACCCGTCGAGCGGTTGCCCGGGGGGGCGCTTCTCGTCGACGCCTCGCTCAACCTGGGGGATCTGAAGGACGCCTACAACCTCCCCTTTCCGGAATCACCTGAGTACGAAACCCTCGCGGGCTTTCTTCTGAGCCGGCTCGAGCGGCTGCCGCGCGGGGGAGAGGTTATCCAGGAGTCGGGTCACAGGCTCACGGTCGTCGACATGGACGGCAAACGCATCCACCGGGTGAAGATCGAACCGCCCGGATCCGGCGACGAAGAAGCCCGCGCCACCGGCCAGGCCGATACCGACACGCGCCCCCGCAGTTGAGCGCGTTGCCCTTGCACGAATTCCCGTGATATAGCTCACGCTCCCACCCACGGCGATCCGCGATGATACGAAAAACGCTCAATCTGTATCTGGCCAAGGAGATCCTCGTCTTCTTTTTCCTCGGCATCGTGGTCGTGACCTTCGTTCTCGTCGTCCAGAACATCCTTCGCATCATGGAGAGTTCGCTGGGAGCGGGCGTGGGCCTGTGGGACTTCCTGCGGCTCTGCTACTACATCCTACCGCCCTTCGTCTCCTTCTCGATCCCCATGGCGCTGCTCGTCGCGATCCTCATCGGCCTCGGAAGGCTCTCGGCGGACGGCGAGGTTCTCGCGCTCAAGGCTTCCGGGGTCAGCCTCTACCAGATACTCTGGCCCGTCGCCCTGATCGCCATCGCCGCCTACCTGACCACCACTATGATCGTCATCAAAGTGGAGCCCTGGTCCCGCGACGCCATGCGCAGGCTCGTCTACGATCTCTCGGCCAAGTTCACGATGGGGATCTCCGAGCGGGTCTTCACCGACTACAGCGGGCTCATTCTCTACGTGAACGAGAAGCCGACCGGGAGCTCGGAGCTGCGGGGTATTCTCGTGTTCGACGAGAAGGAGGCCAAGCGGCCGCTCACGGTTTTCGCCAGCAGCGGCGAGATCGTGGACGACCCAGAGTCGCTGAAGATCTCGCTCAAGCTCGCGGACGGTTCGTTCCATCTCCTGTCGGAGGATTTCCAAACCTATCAGGAGGCGACCTTCGAATCATCGAACATCACGGTCGATCTGTCCGACTACCTGGAGCCGCTCGGCGCCAAGCCCGCCAAGATAAAGGACATGAACGTCGGTGAGCTGAAGGATCTCATCTGGCGCCTCAACCAGCGGACCGTGCTCGACGCGCGGGGCCTGACCGACTTACGGCGCGTGAAGGTGCATTACTACCAGAAGTTCGCCCTGCCCTTCGCCTGCGTCGTCTTCGGCCTGCTGGCCGTGCCGCTGGGAATCCAGCCGCCGAAGTCGAGCCGCTTCCGGGGCTTCGTGCTCTCCCTTCTCGTCTTCCTGAGCTACTTCGCCCTCATGACCGTGGCCGAGGTCGTCGGCAAGAAGGGCGGGCTTCCTCCCATCCTCGCAGTCTGGTCGCCCAATCTCCTGTTGGGCGGCCTCGGAATCATGCTCCTCGTGCGCGCGGCGCGCGAGCGCCCCGCCGCCATCCCCCTTCTCCAATCGCTCTTCCGTTTGAAGGTGTTCGAGCGTGACTGAGCTGTCCCTCGCCGCCGTCCGCGAGGTCCGCGCCGGCGCGTGGGTCATGAGGGCCGAAGAGGCGCTCTGCGAGAGCCTCATAAAGGCCGGCCTCGTGGAGGCCCTGCAGGGCGGCGCGTCGGCCGGCACGGGGCCGCGGGGCCGGGTACGGCACGGGCGGATCGTTCTTCCGGGCGGCACGGCCGTCATCCTGCGCCGCTATCATCATGGCGGATTGTTCGCCCGGCTCACCCGCGATTGTTTTCTGGGCCATAGCCGCTTTCTGCGCGAATTCGAGGTGGCCCGCGCGGCCTGGGCCGCGGGCGTGCCCACCCCGCGCGCGATCGCCGTCGGCTGGAGCGCTGGCACGCTGGCCGTGCGCGGTTTTCTTGCGACGATCGAGATTGGCGAAGCGAGGGATCTTCTCAATCTCTTCGCGCGCCCGATCTCCGAGCCCAAGCGGCACGCCGCCGTCCGTTCCTCCGCCTTCGCAATCCGCTCTCTGCATGACGCGGGCGTCAGCCACGCCGACCTGCATCTGAAGAACCTGCTCGTGGGAGAAGGCGGCGGGGAGCCCGGCTCGGTGGCCTGGGTGATCGATCTCGACCGGGCGCAGCGCCTGGAGGGACCACTCCCGATGCGCGCGCGCATCAGGAACCTCGCGCGCCTTTACCGCAGCGTGCAAAAGCACCGGCGCGGGGGGCTTCACATTGACGATGGAGACGTCGAGGCCTTCTGCGACGCCTACTTCGGCGACGACGCGGCGGGGCGCCGCGCCGCCCGCGGCGCGCTCGGTCTGGCCCGCCTGCGGGCGCGTGTTCACTTCTAGATTGGCGGAGGATCAGGAAGCGGAACGGGAGTGGCGGCGGATACCTCCCCCTCTCACTCCCCGGCGACCGTCTCCGGCGAATCGAGCGCCTCGCGGACGGCTTCGAGCAGCGCGTTCGACATGAAGGGCTTCTGCAGAAAGGACCGGCCGCGAAGCGACCGTTCCTGCTCCAGGATCTCGTTGTCCATGTACCCCGACATGTAGGCCACTTTCGTCCCGGGCCGGAGCGCGACCAGCCGATCGGCAAGCTCCCGCCCGTTCATCTCCGGCATGCTCATGTCGGTCAGAAGGAGATGGATGTCCGTCGTGAACCTCTTGCCGAGCGCCAGCGCCGCCTTCCCGTCCGGAGCCTCGAGCACGTTGTAGCCGCGCGATCGGAGCGTTCGCACCGCCAGCTCCCGCACAGCGGGCTCGTCTTCGACGAGCAGGATCGTCTCCGTCCCTCCCGAGATCTCCGGCTGATCATTCTTGCCCGTGAGAGCGTCCCGCGCCCGTTCCGACCGGGCCAGATAGATCTTGAAGGTCGTGCCCCTGCCGGGAGCGCTCCGAACGTCGATCTGGCCGCCGCTCTGCCTGACGATGCCTTCCACGATGGCCAGGCCGAGACCCGTTCCCCTTCCGAGGGCCTTCGTCGTATAGAAGGGCTCGAAGATCTTATCCACGACATCCGCGGCCATGCCCGGCCCCGTATCCGTCACGCTCACCACCACCTTGTCGCCCGAAAGCAGCCCTGAAGCGTTCCCCCCGGCCCCCGGCTCCATGCGTTCATTCGAGGTGGCGACCGTCAGCTTGCCGCCGTCGGGCATGGCGTCCAGGGCGTT
>JAUYMQ010000163.1 GCA_030698575.1 Deltaproteobacteria bacterium | reverse complement strand
CGCGAGGACGAGAACCGGACAGCGCGAGTCTCGAAGCTGAAGGACGGGGAGGACGGGAGGATCTTCGGGTTCGTGCTGAAAACGGTCTCGGTCGGGATGGATGAGGATGGGGACGATATCTCGAGCTGCGTTGTCGAGCACACGGAGGCGGTCGCCCCGCGCGAGAAGGCGAAGCGCCTCGGGAAGCGCATGGACCTCGTGCTCCGGGCAATTCAGGACGAGCAGCGGCCGGATAACTTGGGTGCGCTCGTGCAGGACGTGATCGATGCCTACAGGGCGGCAACGCCGCTTCCTCCCGGTGGAAGAGACCAGAGGCCGTCCCATGTGATGTCAGCGCTCGAGAGCCTTGCGCTGATGGGGAAATGCAAACTGGTCGCGCCAGACCGTGTCGTGCTCATAACGCAGGGGGAATAGGAATGTCCAGAGAGTCGCTCGCGCGCGCCACGAACTCCAAGAACATGGAGATGGAGTCCGGCATCACGCACGACGTCGACCGGCTGGCGGCCGCCGCCGGAGGGGACACGCTCGGTGGGCTCCTGCTGCGGATGCGCGAGGGTGCGCAGGCGCGGTGGGCGAAGCGCGTCATCCTGATCCTTGCGAACCGCATCCGGGAGAAGCACAAGCTGACGCGTTCGATCGCGGAGAAAACGGCGATGGCTGCGCTCGAAGAATTCCTCGCGCCACACTGCACCGTCTGCCGCGGCGCCCGCGTGATGGTGGTCGAGAAGGTGAAAATCGTCTGCGAGGGGTGCGGCGGGACGGGGCTGCAGCGCTTCAGCAACACAACCCGGCGGCAGAACATCGGAACTTACGGGAGCCGAATCGAGGGCGCGATGGCGGACGCCCACGGGCAGATGTCGGACGCGCTCGGGGCGTACCTGAGCCACGCTGCCGTGAGACTCAAGTGAGCCGGGGTAACGCGGGCGATTTTATGGAGACGGAGGCCGACGAGGACATCGACCCCGATGTCGTGATCGCGGAGAACGAGGAGTGGCGGGTAACGATGCGCAAGAGCGCGCTACAGCGAAGCAAGGATTCGCTCGGCGAATACGGCTGGATAAAAGACGACCGTACGTGGCTGCCTCCCAACCTAAACGAGGACTGGATGAAGGAGATTTGCAAATGAAGCTACAGACCGACAGAACACTCAATACGATTCGCGGGAAGAACCTCGTCGGCAAGGCGACGAAAAAAGATATCGACAAGCTGTTCGAGCACCTCGACGCACTCGAGAGTTTTCTCGACGAGCAGGAGACGTCCGACTGTTTTGGCACAGAAGGCTGGCGCCACGCCGCCGGGGCGCCGGAGTGATGATCACGAGCACGAAGGAGATTTGCAAATGAAAACTTGGGTGCTGTTTATCTGGCTTACGTCGGGAAACCCGATGGCGGCATGGAATTATGCCGACCTGGCCGAATGCCAGCGGGACGGGCAAGCGTACAGGCGCTACGCCTGCGTCGAGGTGTTCGTGCCTGTGGCCCCGAAGCGATGATCACGAGCACGAAGGTGAAGAGCACGCTGCTCCTGCGGATCGACCTCGATGCGAAGACGTGTCGCCGCTACTCAGGGAGGACGGAGACGCACGGGTTCGTGTTCGATGAGGAGGCGAAGATCACGCCGCAGCTCGTCGAGGCGATGCGGGCGTACCCGGACACGGTCGGGGTGGAGCAAGAGAAGGAGGTCGCGTGACCCCCGCTAAAGGGAAGGTGTGCCCGGTGACTGAGGAACGCTGCCAGTACCTCTCGTGCCTGCAGCACCCGGGGTGCATCAAGATGGGCCACGCCGACGAGACACCGCCGTTTGTGCGGCCGTTCACACGAGAGCCCTCCCCGTTGAGGGGCAGCACGCATGGGTAGGGTCAGCCAGCGGGCGGTCGCCTTTGACGGCATTCCCATCCGAACGCGCGTCGCGAAGGAGGTGGGGCAGGCCATCATCGCGGAGGCGCTCCGGCTGCGTCGGAGTGCCGACCACACGGCGGCGGAGATTTTGCGGCAGTGGTACGAGCTGGACTACTTGCCGTCGCAGAAAGAGAAAAAATGACCGTCGCCCTCTACCACAACGGGGTGCCGAGGTGCTGCGGAACGGTGCTGAGCCCGCTCGGTTTATGCTGCCACTGCAGGAGCCAGTACGATCTCGCGGAGCTGCGTCGGTTCATGGAGTACGAGCGCCGCTTCCGTGAAGAGGTGGACGCCTCGGGCACGCTCACCGGGTACCTCTCCTCGGTCCAGAAATAAAAACGGCCGCTCTAGGCGGCCGTTGTCAATCGCGAGCAAGATACTCTTCCTCCTCGTTGCACCACTTCGTGAGCTGGCGCCGCACCTCTGGCGTGACCTTGCGCTTTGCCTTCAGGCCGGCGCGTATGATGTGGACCACCTCGATCAGGTGCTCTTCCGGAACGTGTAGCGTCTCGGTGCTCATAGCTGAGTCAATCCAGCATAGTTATCGATCGCGGCGTCCACCGCAGCGGCGTGCGCTGCCGCGTACCTGGGATCGTCCGGCGTCAAGCCGCAGGGGGCGTAAAGGGCATCGTCCACCTGCCACGGCTGCGCGGTGTCGCGCAGCCACACGTACCGGGCGGCGTTTAGCTGGGTCTCTATACCCATCACTTCCCTCCTTTCGTCTTCAGTTTGAACAGCTCGAAACGATACTCCGGCATCCGACTCTCGCCCCGCTCGTACTCCGACCAACGCGTCCGCGACCCGAGGCCAACGAGGGCGGCCGCTGCCGCCTGCGTGAGGCCTGCGGCCTCGCGCGCGGCACGG
>JAUYMQ010000153.1 GCA_030698575.1 Deltaproteobacteria bacterium | reverse complement strand
GCCTACATGAACACTATCGGCTTCACCATTGGCGGCGGCACGAGCGAGATCCAGCGCAACATCATCTGCGAGCGCTTACTCGGCCTGGCAAAGTCCAAATAAGTGGGACAGTCCCTCTTAATTAAGAGGGACTGTCCCACTTATTGAACGGAGAAAGTGAATGATTCCGGACGATTTCGGATACGGCGAAGACCAGGCGATTCTTCGGCAGGGGGCACGCAAGTACCTCGAAGCCGAGTGCAATCTCGAGAAGGTTCGCAAGATCATGGAGAGCGACGCGGGCTACGAGGAGCCGATGTGGAAGCACTTCGGCGAGATGGGCTGGCTCGGCCTCGCGGTGCCGGAGGATCATGGGGGGAGCGGGCTCGGGATGGTGAGCCTGGCGACCCTCATGGAGGAGATGGGCCGCGCGCTGCTGCCGGCGCCGTTCCTCGGAACCGTGCTGGCCACGCTGGCCATTCGCGAGGGTGGGAGCCCGGAGCAGCAGGCGAAGTGGCTCCCCGCAATCGCGAGCGGCGATCTCAAGGCCACGCTTGCCGTCACGGAGGAAGAGGGCGCCTGGGACTTGACGAAGCCGGCCGCGACGGCCACCGCGAAGGGCGGCGCCATTGTGCTCGACGGCGTCAAGGTGCTCGCGCCCGACGCCTCAAGCGCCCAGCTTGTCATCGCGAGCTTCCGCGAGGGAAACGGGATGAGCCTCTTCGCCATCGACCGGGGGAGCGAGGGACTTTCGGTGGCCGCCGACGTGCTCGTCGATCAAACACGCCGGAGCGGCATGGTGACGTTCAAGGGGGTCGCGGCGGATGAAAGCGCCCGCCTCGGCAAGGCGGGCGGGGGCGGCGACATTCTGGCGAAGATCATGCCAAGCGTCTGGACCGCGCTGGCCGCCGAGATGGCGGGCGGCATGGAGCGCGTGTTCCAGATAACGCTCGACTACGCCAAGGTGCGCGAGCAGTTCGGAAAGCAGATCGGCGCCTTCCAGGCGGTGAAGCATCCGCTGGTGAACGTCATGGTCGACATCGAGATGACTCGCAGCCTGGTCTACCATGCAGCCGCCGCCATCGACCACGAGCCCGAGAACGCCGAGCGCACAGCGCGCATGGCGAAGGCGTTTGCCTCCGAGGCCTACGCCAACGCAGCCGCCCGCGCCGTGCAACTTCACGGCGGCATCGGCTTCACGTGGGAGTGCGACGTGCACCTGTTCTTCAAGCGCGCCCAGTGGTCCAAGTTCGCCTTCGGCGACGCTGCCTGGCACCGCCGGCACATCGCCGACATGACGATCGGCGGCTGACCGCTGGGCCACAGGCGACGAAAAGAGGGACTGTCCCACTTAACTAAGGACCGCGCATGGCCAATCCGACCGTCAAGAAAGCCACCGGCCGCGACGAGGCCATCGTCAATTTCGGCGCCCGGTTTCTGGGCCGCCTCGACCGGTGGATCTACCGGATGACCGGCGGGAACAAGAAGTTCCGGCTTCTGGGGCGCGGCAAGGCCGACGCGCTGCTGCTCACGACCGTCGGCCGGAAGTCGGGTCAAAAGCGCACCACGCCGCTCCTGTATCTCAAGGACGGCGACACCATCGTTCTGGCCGCCTCGAAGGCGGGCATGCCCCATCATCCCCTCTGGTACCTGAACATCACGGCGAACCCCGAGGTCGACGTGGAAGTCGGCCGCGAGAAGATCGCCATGGTTGCCCGCCAGGCTAACGCCGCGGAGAAATCGCGCCTCTGGCCCCGCCTGGTCGAAATCTACCCCGCCTATGCCGAGTATCAGTTGCTCACCGACCGCGAAATCCCCGTAATCATCCTGACTCGGCGTCCGGCGTCGCGCTGAGAAGCGATCGTCCATCTGTCTGACATCCCGCCCTGATTGACCGGCCCTCCCTGGCCTGGGAGGGCATTGCCTTGCCCAGTCATCCGCCTTCGGCGCTTCTGGCACACTTTCATGCAGCGATGCGGCTGCGGCATTACAGTCGCCGTACCGAGAAGGCCTACCTGCACTGGATTCGCCGCTTCCTGAAGTACCACCAATTCCGTGATCCGTCCGAGATGGGTGTGGCGGAGATCAGGAGCTACCTGTCGGCGCTCGCCGTGAAGGAACAGGTGAGCGCCTCGACCCAAAACCAGGCGCTGAACGCATTGCTCTTCCTCTATCGGGAAGTTCTGGGTCGGGAGGTCGGCGCGATCGACGAGATCGTGCGTGCGAAGCGGCCAAAGCGCCTGCCGGTGGTGTTGACGCGCGAGGAGGTGCGCGCGGCGCTAGAGGGGTTGAACGGGCCGAACAAGCTGGTGGTGCTTCTTCTCTACGGGTCGGGTTTGCGGCTGCTCGAGTGCCTGCGGCTGCGGGTGAAGGACGTGGATCTCGCGGCCCGACAGATCATGGTTCGGGCAGGAAAGGGGAATCGCGACCGCGTCACGGTGCTGCCGGCGGCCGCAAGGGCAGGGTTGGCGCGGCAGCTCGAGGAAGTTTATCGGCGTCACAGGCAAGATCTCGCGCGCGGGGCGGGCTGGGTGGAGGTTCCCGATGCGCTTGGGCGCAAGTATCCGAACGCCGGGAGGGAGTGGGGCTGGCAGTGGGTGTTTCCGGCGACCCGGCAATACTGGGAGGGAAGCTCCGGACAGCACCGAAGGCACCATCTGCATGAAACGGTGATTCAGCGGGCGGTCAAAAAGGCCATCCACTGCGCGCGTATCGCCAAGCCGGCTTCGTGCCATACTTTCAGGCACAGCTTCGCTACCCATCTGCTCGAGGATGGGCACGACATCCGGACCGTGCAGGAGCTGCTCGGGCACCGGGATGTGAGCACCACGATGATTTACACTCACGTGCTAAACCGCGGCCCAATCGGCGTTCGCAGCCCGCTCGATCGTCTGCTCAAGACCGAAGCGGAGGATTAGGATGCCCGAGGTCGGCCCCTCTGCTACACAGACGCTTCTTGCGGTCTATCGCGTTATCCATAGATCGTGCTCAGCGGACGCTAAAGGCGCGCGTAGACGACAGAAAATTGATTCAGCTGGGCCGTTCCCCCGTGCTAAACTGACCCCGTCCACAGGGGTGGGCGTACTACAGAGTTCTGTCCATTTCTAGTTGGGCGGCAGGCAAAAGATGCTGATGCGACCTCGCGGATATTCTTTTCTCTTAATAGCACTCGTGGCCTGTGGCCAGTTGCAATCGAAGTCCTTGGAGCGGCCTGAGCCCGCAAGATTTCTCGATCTCTATGAAGATTCATGGTACCGGAAGAACTTGGACGCGGCTGCTGAGCCGCGGCTGGGACCCACTGGTAGCGCCGAAGTGGAGATTGTCCGATTGCTGTACCTCCCCACTTTCTCGCCTCCAATCGTGGTCACCCTCATCCGCCGCGAAGGTGAGTTTACTACGGAGGCAAAGCGGCTCTCAGGCAAAGCGGGGTACGATCCGGGCACTATAGCCGACAGAACGGTTCGTCCGGCATCTCCGGAACAATGGCAACGAATCGCCGGTCTATTGCGCGCCGCAGATGTTTGGTCGCTCCCTTCTGACCAGTGGATCGGTTGGGATCGGTGCCGAAAGGAGAGTACATGCTGGGCGGGAACCGATGGAGAAATGTGGATCCTAGAACTCGCTAACCAAGACCGCTGGCATGCGGTTGATCGATGGAGCGATGCCGACGGCCCTTACCGAGAAGCATGCATTCAACTCCTTCGGTTGTCTGGATTCTTTAACGAAAGCGAACTCAAGCGGCTTTCCATCCCTTTCAACCCAGGGGCTCAGGAAACTGCCGCCCAACAAGGCAATTAAGCTGGCACGGCTTCGCCGTGCAGCTTATTGCCAATCCGTTAGGTGGCGCCACACCGAGATTCAGTGCTAACCAAAGCCCTCATCCGGATGCTTCAAGTCGTCGTCGCGACA
>JAUYMQ010000149.1 GCA_030698575.1 Deltaproteobacteria bacterium | reverse complement strand
AGTATCAACGAAAAGGGGCCTGCCAACCCATCTTTCCCAGAGAGCTGCGAACTCGGCCACGCCTGCGCCTTCGGATTGGGTGCGATCGGAAGCGCCTGCACCTACGTCTTGGGGTGCCTGCCGAAGCTCGAGATATCGCTTGACCTGGTCGATATGGATCACATCTCTCCCAGCAACGAGGAGCGATTGTTTATCAGTGCCCATCCCAAGGCGAACAGGAACCTACCCAAGGTCCTGGCTGCCCAACGTTTCATTAAAGATCTTCATCCATCTGTCGACGCCTTCGCTTACATAATGCCTTTCGAACGGTTTGTGGAAGCGGCGCGGGAACGGCTTGGATACGTCTGGTGTTGCCTTGATAGCGGACCCCTCCGTCGCACCCTACAAACGGAGCTGACCAGTGTAATGGTCAATGGTGGCACTGATCTGTCACGTTGGATGCTCTCATTGCACGAATTCGATAGGCTGGAGAACGCATGCCTCAACGACTTGTACCCCGAGCCCCGGGGCCTCGGGTTTAACCCTGAGGTTGAACTCGCCAATTACCTGGGCCTGCCCGTTGAGGTGATTCGTCACCTCGCAAGAAGTGGAAGAATCATTGACCCAGATCTCATCGAAGTTGTGGCGGGAAGAAGAAAGGATCGTTCGATCACCGACGATGTAGGATCTTACGCCGGCCTGAGGTTCGATCAGGCCGTCGAGCGCATGTGCTCGACAATGCAGCCAGACAAGGCCTTGCCGGCCGCTACGATCAGTTTCGTGTCCCTCATGCCGGCGGTTTTCATGGTTGCGGATCTGATCAAACGGCGCGTGTATGGCTGGAGCTTGCCAAAGGGTGGGCACAACGTTTTTCAGTTCGACGCCCTCCGGCTGCCGGATCAGGGAACCGTCTGCAACATTCTTGCTTCAAGAAACTGTCTCTGCCAGTCAGAGCGATATTCCAAGGCATACCGAGAGCGCCAGCAACTCCGGAGCGAGTACCTCAGAGCGCGTTTTGCTTCCCGCGCCGATCCATGGGCACCTCCGCTAGTAGCGCGGCCTCGTCCGCCGTCTTATTAGCCTTCCCCCGGCACGGGGCACCTCCTGGGGTGCCCGCAGTATCGTGGAAGTGTCACCCATGTACCTGGACCGATCTGTCACCCATGAACCCGGACCGCACCTGCCCACGGCCTAACAGGTCACGTTGAGGACTCCTGGGACTTGTCTTCGGTCGCGCATTGGACGGGGCAACGAGAGGTATAAGCCCCGCGGTTCGCGGTATAACGATTCGCCCGGAAATTGTACCGAATCGCACCAAGGATTGGCCCAGGGGATAGCCCAGCTTGGAGCAGCGCTCTGCTCTGATTCTCTCTTTCATCTCGGCGAGTTGCATCTGCGACGGCCCGCTCGGCAGGCTCTCGGGCACGCGATGTTTACGCCGAAACGCTGAATCGGCGATTCCGGTGCAAATCGGGCTATTTTCAGAGCGAGCGAGCAGAGACAAATCGAGAGAATAGGTTCAGGGGAGCCAAATCATAGACGGCTGAAATCGGCCGTCGGTTGTTAACAGAGACCCCGGCAGCACGCGCTGCCGGGGTCTCTGCTTATCTGGCCGGTTTTCGGGGGCTTATGGCATGCCAGGGTTTGTCGCCGACTCTCTGTTCCGACCCTTCGTATTTGGGGAGCGAAGCCAACCGCTGGGGTTCGGCTTCCCAGAATAACTATCCCACGAATGTCCGTTTCCCGTACGAAAAGCGACGTTTCGGCGAATTCTCTCCGAATGGCGGTCACCCCGACGCCTCTCCGGCGCGAAGGGCCGTTCGAGCTTCGTCTCACCGCCCGCGCGACAGCTCGCCTGGCCTCCTGTTCCAATCCTATCCCCGTACCCCGGTTCTGGCGCCCCCCAGGATGAACCGGCGGTCCTGGTCCCGGGCGATCCATAGCGCGGCGAAGCCCGCGAGGACCGGCAAGGCGGCGACGAACAGGTGGTTGTGGCCGAAGGGCGATAGCAATTGCTTGTACGTTGAAACCGTCGAGATGGCGTGCATCGCGAAGGCGGCGCCGTAGGTCAGAGTCTTTCGGTAGCCGGCGAGGAAGGCGAGCGCGAAAACAACCTCGACGGCGCCGATGACCCGTGCCGCGCCGGGACCGATTGGCAGGAAGTAGAAATGATCAAAGATCTTTACAGTGGCTCCGGGCTCGACGATTTTGTCGATGCCCCAGAGCAGCAGGAAGATGCCGAGCCCGGCCCGGAGGATGAAGAGCGCCGGCTCGATCGAGCGTGATTGTGAAGCGTTCATGTCCGGCTCCTTCGCCTTTGGCCGGCCTGCCCGCCGAAGCGGCGACCCGCCGGAATCCGTCATCGGCTGGATGCGGTGCCCTGCCACAAGCCTGTGTCGGGATGGAACGCGTACCAGGCGAACCAGTATGTCACGAGACTTTGAATCTCGCGGCCCTTCTCGTCGAGGACCGTGGCCGTTCCGGCCTCAAGATCGTAGACAATCCGAACCTCGCGGCCCCCGAGCCGGTCCCGGACCGGACCGGCCGTCCCTCGGAGATCGCCGAGCGGATAGGCCCGGGCCTCACCGGCTTGTTCTACTCCCAGGATGAGGGTCTTGGCCGGAAGGCGGTTGGATCGCGGCTCCACCGGAAACATGAGGCGCTGGGTGGCCGGATAGTCGACGTAGGGATCGCGGTCGTAGCTGCGTATGAAGCCTGTATCGAAGGATTGAACGAGGGTCCCGGGGTGGCGGGCGCGCCAGGCCGACCATGTTCCGTGGTAGAGCGGCAGCGATCGAAGGCGTGCTCCGGTGCGAGGCCCCGCCACGGCCCGCATCCCGATCTGTGTCCACAAGCTCTCGCTCTGCCGGTCGTACAGCAGGACGTTCGAGTTGTACAGCAGGCCGGACACCCCGAAAACGAGCGTCTGGCCGTCCACCCTGCGGTCGAAGGCGACGCCGGAAGCGCACAGAGGGCAGTAGGTGATGACGACCGGCAAGCCCCCGATCTCGTCGTTCACGACCTCGTGCCAGTTGAGAATGCGAAGGGGATAGGCCTTGGCCCGCCCGCCGATGGCAATTCCCAGCACGCGGTCGTCGGGCTGGAGCTGGGACTGGGACGCGGGAACGAATCGGGCATGAAGGAGCGCCGGAATGCCATCGCGGGGGGGACCTCCCGACAGGATTTGCGAGGGCGGTACGGCATGTCGGGTGAGATCGAAGCCATTCGGGCCGGCCCGCACTCCGGGGGCCTCGGCCGCGATCCACAGGAGCGCTAGGCATAGGGCGGACGCGGAGAGAGCGGTCGACCGGCGAGGAGTCAAGCGTAAGCGCATCGTCTCTTGGGATGACCTGAGGCGCAAAAGGATTCCAGGAATCTCGCCCGCCGGATCGAGGATGTAATCCGGCCGTTCGGGATGCAATACCACCGCATGGGAGAGTCAGCCGTCGCCGCGGGCGCATCCGTCCATGGCTATGCGACCGGCCGCCCGAGCCCGGCGGCCCGGAGCGTGGTCTCGTCAGGACCACGGCCGGCGCAGCAGCCAGCCGGCATTCCGTTGATGACGACGGCGGGAACGGAGCGGATGCCCAGCCGCCTCGCGCGTTCGCCGATGGGCGGTTCGTTCATGTCGAGGATGGTTACCTCGCACGACGGGCAGGCAAGTCGGTCGACGAGTTGAATCGTCTCCTCGCAGGCCGGACATCCGGCGCTGAACACCTCGATTTTCCGCGTGGTTGTCATTTCGACATCTCCTTCTTTATGGCGAGTTCTCGATGGCAATAGCACGTTCGACGGGGGCGCATTTCGAACACGAGCGCGCCTCCTTCTTTCCCGTCGGCCAGCCGTTCCACGCGGACGCCGCGACGAGCCCAGCGAGCCCGGCGTAGACGGGAGCATCGAGCACGTAGCCGAACTTGAACACCAGGATGAGGGTGATCGATGCGATCCCCAGAGCGAACGGGCCGTAGCCCCGGCGACTCCCGGCGCGGAAGGCAAGGGCGAAGAGCGCGAAGCCAAGCAGCGCAACGCTGACGGGGAGCAAATAGCTCGATTGGAGGAGGAACCCCAAGCCGAGCGATCCGAGTACGCCTCCGTAGACGGGCCAGCACGCGGGGCATGCGCCGATCGGCAGGAGCGCAGCCCCGACGCCCGGCAACGACGCCGCAATACGCCAGCGGTGAGGGCCGCCCTCTGCGCGTCGCGCCGACGCGGGAGGGCGGCTGTTTGACAGCGCTGCGGCGATGCGTGACACCGGAGGCACGCCCCGCAGCGCGCCGGAGCCGTGGTCGTAGATTCGACAGGATTCGGAACCGTCCATCGGCTCCCCCCCCGCGATGTCCCGGCCATCCACCAGGATCGTGGGTGATCCGTACCGCCGCAC
Source organism: Deltaproteobacteria bacterium (assembly GCA_030698575.1). GTDB lineage: Bacteria > JAUYMQ01 > JAUYMQ01 > JAUYMQ01 > JAUYMQ01 > JAUYMQ01. The sequence goes on along the minus strand of JAUYMQ010000149.1, from coordinate 6,393 downwards.
GTGGGGCGGGCTCTCGGCCGATTGGCGGTCCCACTCGGTCCAGGATGGCCGGACGCCGGCTTCCTCGAACGCCTCGAGCAGGGCCTTCCTGGCTTCACGCCTGTTCGGACAGTCCGGATCGTAGATCAGTTCGACGCGCGGCATTACCTTTTGTCCTCCGGGTCCAGGGCATCGAGAATCGGGCATTCCGTGACTGGCCCCTTTCCGGAACACTCGCCGATGAGCTTGTTCAACGCCTTTCGCATGGCCCGCAGGGTGCGGACCTTCCCCTCGATGTCCTGGACCTTGATCTTTGCCCGCCTGCGAACGTCGGCGCAGCGAGTCCTGGGGGCCGCTCGCAGCGAGAGGAGGTCCTTGATTTCCTTCAGCGTGAAGCCCAGCTCCTGGGCGCGCTTGATGAAGCGAACCCGTCGCACGGCTTCAGCCGGGTACGAGCGGTAGTTCGAATCCGTTCGGGGAGGTTTTGGAATCAGGCCACGCCGCTCGTAGTAGTGGAGCGTCTGGAGGTTGACCTCCGCCTGCCTGGCCACCTCACCGATCTTCAGTCCGTCCATTCGTTTGGTTCTCCTTCCGGGAGGAATGTACACCCTCTACTAAGGTATAAGGTCAAGGGTAAATTTACGGGCGCCCGAGATCGTTCCCAAAAAGCCGTGCCAGGCCGTGATCCCTTGGGATTATTCGGCAGCGCCGTGCACGAATCCGCGGGCGAGACGATCGATAATTTCAGGAAAGAAAAACCTGATCGAGAAGATCGGTAGCTGATTACTCAGCCTTGAGCGTCAGCAGCTCTTCCACCAGGTGAAGCCTACCGACGCGTAGCTGGTGCTGGACCGGGTGTCGTAGAAGGGGCGTGATGAGATGGGCGACTATCTCCGCGTCGATCACGGGTAGATTTCCCGATGGCCGCCGTTAGCTGGTGGTCTCATCAGCGAGGTTTTTCGGGATGGACCGCACCGGAGCCGGGCCATCCCTGCTCCCGGTATGCGAGAGCCCGTCCGCCTGGCCCGGGTAAAGGAACTAGCATACGGAAAATGATGATCCCCCCGCGGCAACCACTTGCTCGGCGAGGCGCGATTTGAGATGGAACGTCCTGATGGGCAGAAACGCCTCCAGCGATGAGATCTCCTCGAAGCATCGCCGAAGTTCCTCTCCCTCGATTTCGTTCGCTACGAGCCTGCGCGCACCGTCGGCGACGCGTTCGTGGGCGGATGCAACGAAGATCCGGGTTATGTCGATCTGGTTTTGCGTGTCCGCTTCGTCCTTCAGGCGGATGAGCTTCAATGTGCGGGCCATTGTGCTGTCCATCGCGTAGACGTCGATGATCATGTTGCTCAGGACCTCGAGGTGCTGCTGCTTGGTCTTGAGCGACGCGAGGTCGCGCTCGATCAGCACCTTGATGACGTAAGCCACCAGGCGCTTCGACATTTCGGTCGCGTGGACTTCCAGCGCCAGGGGCCCGTTCCCGGGCCGGGGGCGTTTGGTCTCATCCTGGAGCTCCGCCTCGACCTGCTTGATGAAATCCAGGATAGGCAGTCCCCCTTTCATGACCCGCTTGATGAGGGTCGCCGGAATGATCAGGCGGTTGATCTCGTTGGTGCCCTCGAAGATGCGGTTGATGCGTGCATCACGATAATGCCGCTCCACCGGGTAGTCGGCGGTGAACCCATACCCCCCGAAAATCTGGAGCGCCTCGTCGGCCACCATGTCAAGCGCCTCTGTGCCGAACACTTTCACTATGGAATCCTCGATCGTGAACTCCTCGATCGCCTGCTCGATGACGCGGCGCGCGTGGTCGGCACCCTTCGGGTCGAGCTGAGCGATGGCCTCGTCCATCAGCCCGGCCGTCCGGTAGCCCATGCTGTCCGCAACGTAGATGCGCGTCGCCATGTCGGCGATCTTCCGCTGGATCATCCCGTAGCTCGCGATAGGCTGACCGAATTGCTGGCGCTCGCTCGCGTAGCGGGACGCGGCGTTCAAGCATTCCTTGGCCACGCCCAGCGCACCGCAGCCGAGCTTGAAGCGGCCGATGTTCAGAATATTGAACGCTATCTTGTGGCCCTGCCCGATCTCACCAAGCACGTTTCCGATGGGAACTTCGACGTTCTCCAGGATGACCTGCCGTGTCGAAGAGCCCCGGATACCGAGCTTCTGCTCTTCGGCGCCCGTCGAAAGCCCCTTCGTGCCCCGCTCGACGAGAAAGGCCGTGAACTTCTCGCCGTCGATCTTGGCGAACACCGTGAAGAGATCGGCGAACCCCGCGTTCGTGATGAACTGCTTCACGCCGTTCAGGACGTAGTTAGCGCCGTCGGGCGCCAGCACCGCCCTCGTCTTGGCGGCCAGCGCGTCGCTTCCGGCCCCCGGCTCGGTGAGCGCGTACGCCGCGAGCAATTCGCCCGAGGCGAGCTTGGCGAGGTACCGCTCCTTCTGGGCGGGTGTGCCGTAGTACACCAGGGGCAAGGTGCCGATGCCCGTATGGGCGCCCCACGAAACACTGAACGAGGCGCATTTTGCCGCCCGTTCGCTCACCAGCATCGACGTGGCCTTGCTGAGTCCCAGGCCGCCGTCCTCTTCCGGAATATCCAGCATCAAGAGACCCAGTTCGCCGGCGCGCTTGAGCAGCTGCGGCATGAGACCTTCCTGGCCGGCTTCGATTTCGGGGAGGCGGGAGAGGACTTCCTTGTCGACGAAATCCTCGGCGGTCTTCGCATACATCCGATCGGTCTCGTTGAAGTCGGCGCAGATGAACACATCCCGGCTGCCGACCGGCTCGATCAGAAAGGCGGCGCCTCGTGCGGGTGTGGTGGACATAAGGTTACCTCCTGGATCAGCTTGCGGAAAGCCTGCAGGAAGCCTCTCCGACCAGTTCGCTCACACCCCGCGCAGAAACGGGACGAGCGCCGGGAAGGATCACGCCCCGTGCGGGTCGTCCGAAGATTTCGTCCCGTTCGTGCGGCCCGCGGGAGAGGTTGCGCCCAGAGCCGGGCGCCGGTTCAAGATGGCAGTTTCGAGCCGCCGGAGTGTTTCAGGATCCGTGTCCCGGCCGGGTCCCCAGAGCCTTCTTGCGGCGTCCCCGAGGGCTCGTAGCTGCCGGGCATAGCGCCGGCAGTGGCGGCACATAAGGTGATGGAACCTGACGGCGATGCGACGCCCCCGGCTCGCTTCAGCCAGCTCCCCGCTCGCAACGATACGGGTAACTTCCTTGCAATTCAGCATGATCATCGACCCTTGATGCCCTTTTTCTCGAGACACTCCCGGAGGAGGTTGCGGCAACGGTAGAACATCACCCCTAGGTTAGTGACCGAGACGTCCAGAATCTTACAGATTTCCTTCGTCGAGAGCCCATCGACCTCCCGCAAAACGAAGGCCATACGTTGTCGGGTAGGGACGCCATCGAGACATTCCTGAATTCCCTCCAGGACTTCCCTCCGCTGAATCTGCAGATCCATGGGCGCCGGCGGGCGCGCCCAGCTTCCATCGGGCCGGAAGCGCTGTTCCATCTGCTCGTCAATCGACTCCGTCCCCTGTTCCCGCCGGGACTGCCGGTGCGCCTCGGCAATCTTCTTGTAGAGAATTCCGAAGAGCCAGGTACGGACGTGAGATCTTCCTTCAAATCCGTGGGCGGATTCCATGAATGTTACGAATGTCGACTGGACCACGTCCTCGGAACGTTGCGGATCAAGTCCCGCCCCGCGGGCGGTTCGAAAAACCTGCTCCAGATAGGCTCGAACCACGTCCTCGAATGCCTTCGCATCCGACGCTTGAATTCTCGCCACAAAGTCCGGATCGGCCATCGCCTCCGAGAATTCTGCCGGCCGATCGGGCTTTTCTCCCGCTCCCAAGTCATCTCCTCGAAACGCTGTAAGAAATCGCCGCCCCGCTTCACTCACCAGGAGACGCCGGGATGCAGCTCAGCGCAATCCTAGGCGGTCTGAGGCCACCGAGGCAAGCACCGACCGCGTTGCCCGGATGAAACAAGTGCCCTGTGAAATCCATCGGGGTCACGGCCGGTACTTTCCGGCGAAACGGAGAAAGGATCCAGAGAGGATAATGAGAAAGCGTCACGAAAGAAATGCCTGTAAGGAATACCGCTCTTTCCCCGCCCCTGCCGTCTCGTTCGAATGCGAATTCAGCGCCTCGGTCCCGCCCGAAGGAACAACCTCCCGGGCAGACGCCCCGGGATCGATGCCGCGCGAGCTATTCGAGGAAGCCTACCTCAGGTACGCCCCCCGGATGCGTCAGCTTGCATTGCGGATCACCCGGAACGAATCGGATGCGGAGGACGCGGTCCAGGACGCCTTCCTCAGGATTTACAAGAAGTATGGGTCTTTCCGGCAGGAAGCGTCCCTCTCGACATGGATCTACCGGGTGACCCAGACCAGCGCCCTCATGATTCTTCGGAGGAGACGCGCCACGGAGAGGACGGCGAGCGCAACCGAGGATGCGTGGGCGTGCCGGGAGCAGATGAGCTGGGGGTCAACCCCTGAGAAGGTGCTCGTCCAGCTGCGCAAGCTGGACGCCGTTCAAGAGGGGGTCGACGCGCTGATTCCCTCCCTCCGCTTGCCGATGAAGGCTTACCTCCGCGAGGGGCTGAATCAACGTGAGCTTTGTGATCGCTACCGTCTTACCCCCAGCGCCCTCAAGGCCCGCATGCATCGCGCCCGAGTAACTCTCCGCACACGTCTGGAACGAGACTTCGCCCCCCGGGCCTGAGCGAGGGGCCACAAGGAGTGATCATGCCGGCGGTCAAGACGGCCTTTGTCCTTGCGGGCGGTGGGAGCCTGGGCGCCGTACACGTGGGCATGCTGAAGGCGCTCGTGGCACGCGGCATCGCTCCGGATCTCGTTGTCGGGTCGTCCGTCGGCGCCATCAACGCTGCTTATTTCGCCGGCGCGCCGAATCGGGACGGGGTGACGGGGCTCGATCGAATATGGCGGCGGTTGCACCGGAGGGACGTCTTTCCGGTCGCTCCCCTGGGGGGCCTCTTCGGTCTCTTTTCCAAGCGTGATTATCTCGTGGACCCTACGGGGCTCAGGAAGCTCCTCGAGCGGCACCTGCCCTACGGGCTCCTCGAAGAGGCGCAGGTTCCCTGTCACGTGATTGCGACGGAAGTCCTCGGAGGAAGCGAGGTCCGCCTTTCATCGGGCCCGGTCGTGGACGCCTTGCTCGCCAGCGCGGCCATCCCCGCCGTCTTTCCTCCGGTGCGGCTGGATGGGCGATATCTGGTGGACGGGGGCATCGCCAGCAACACCCCCGTCTCCGCGGCCGTCGAAGCCGGGGCCAGGCGCGTGATCGTCCTTCCGACCGGCATCGCTTGCGCGCTCGAGAGGCCCCCGCGGGGAGTTATCGCCCTGGCGCTGCATGCTCTGAATCTGCTCATAGCCAGACAGCTCGTTGCGGACGTGCGGCGGCTGGCGGACAGGGCCGCGCTGAAAGTCGTTCCGCCGCTCTGTCCGCTGGACGTCACGGTGTACGACTTTTCACGGACAGGCGTGCTGATCGATCAGGCGGAGGAAACGACCCTTCAATGGATTGACAAAGGAGGGTTGCAGGGAGGGACCGAGCTGGGGGCGCTCCTCCCCCACGCTCATGGAGGGTAGGGCGACGGTCGGTCAGGGTTTCCTTGGGGGCCGAGCGATCGCCGAGCGAGGGTGCGACCGGCCGATCTTGCGCGCCCGGAAGTTCCGGGAGGGAAAATAGTTTGGAACCCTATTCCTGTCTCAATCATCTATGTCGCCGGAAAGGTCGCTTGTATCTCGCTTTGGGAGCCTCCGATGATCCTGGGGAGTAGCGGAGAGTTGTACCTGTTGTCGAAGTCTGGGAGGCCGCATACCGCGGAGGGTGCCGTGCGCCTCGTTTACTCCATGCCCGGAACCTGCCCGGAGCCGGCTGAAGATCCGGAACTATCCAGCCGGTGGGAGGAATTTCGCGATCTCGTCGTTTCCGAGCAGCTCGCCTGGATGGCGGTGGAAGAGATTGTCTTCCGACAAAAGAGAAGTGAACGATCCAGACCTGCTCGGCGGGAGGAATCGGGTCTTGGCGCCACGCATGCTGCAACCCCGGTTTCCCCGTTGCGGTGAGGACAGATTGAGATGCCACTTCATAAAGGAGGGCCACATGAGAGGGCTAAAGTACCTGGCAGTCTGGACTGTGATGATAGGAACGGTAGTTCTTGCCGCGGCCACGTGCACACCGACGCCCGGAATGGTTCAGCGTAATCCCCCGGGCGTCATGATGCGGATGATGGGAATGGGAGACATGGCGAATGGGCTCTCGAACGTGAACAAGCTCATGCCCATGCCCGCCAATGAGCGAATGGCCCACATGAACAAGGCGGAAACGGAGGCTCTGGAGCGAGGGAGGGTACTCTTTCACGACACGAAGCTCGGCACCAGC
>JAUYMQ010000134.1 GCA_030698575.1 Deltaproteobacteria bacterium | reverse complement strand
GGGCTCGTGGCGCAGGACAAGCTCTACCGGCAGGACCCGGACGTAGTCTGCCGGCGCGTGGCAACCGAGATCTTCCTGGTCCCCATCCGGCAGAACGTGCGGGAAGTCGGCCTGTTCACCATGAACGAGGTTGCCGCCTTCGTGTGGGACAGGCTGGACGGGCGCCACACGCTGGAGGACCTGGTGAGCGCGGTGGTGGAGGAATTCGACGTCGCGGCCGACACGGCCCGGCGAGACATCGATACCCTGCTTGCGAAGCTGTTCAAGATCGGAAGCATCCGGGAGAACTGATTCCATGGCGCCCGGGGGCAGGGCGTGGAGGGGAGAAACCGTGCAGGAAGTCGAAATTCGCAGCATCCGCAGCGGTGAAACGGACGGCCGCTTCACCCGTTTCGTGACGGAGAAACGCGTGCCGATCAGCGGCAGCATCGAGCTGCTGCACCCGTGCAACCTGAAGTGTGTTCACTGCTATTGCCCGCCGGGGGAAGGGAACGAGCTGACGCTGCCGGAGATCCGCCGCATCATCGACGAGGCGGCCGCTGAGGGGCTCATGTGGCTCCTCATCACCGGGGGAGAGCCGCTCTTCCGCCCCGACTTTCTGGACATCTACTCACACGTCAAATCGCGCGGGATCTTCGTGAATCTCTTCACGAACGGCACCATGATCACCGAGAAGATAGCCGATCACTTTGCAGCATATCCGCCGTTCTCGATCGAGATCTCGCTTTATGGCGCCACCGAGGAGACCTACGAGCGCGTTACGGGCGTGAAGGGAAGCTACGCCCGCTGCATTGAGGGGATCGAGCGAATCGCCGCGCGGCGCCTCCCGCTGAAACTGAAGACCCCTGTGATGACGATCAACCGGCACGAGCTGGATGACATCTGGGCCATCGCCGATCGCTACGGCCTGCCGTTCCGTTACGATCCGATCATCACCCCCAAGATGAACGGAGACCAGAGCCCGCTGGCTTACCGCCTGAGCGCCGGGGATGTGCTCAACATCGACATGACCCATGCCGACACGGCCCGCGCCTGGGAGGAGCGCTGCTCGAAGCCTGATGAGATGCTGCCTCCGGACAACGTCTTCACCTGTGGGGCCGGGAAAAGCTCTTTTCACATCGATCCTTACGGCGGCCTGCACGGCTGCCTCATGACGCGCAAGATCAGCCTGAGCCTCCGCGAGATGAGCTTTCGCAAAGCCTTCGAGCAGATCCTTCCCGCCCTGCAGGGCGGGCGGGATCCGGACTCGAAATGCAATGGCTGCTCCACCCACGAAACCTGCGGCCGGTGCCCGGGGTTCGCGGAGTGGGAAACGGGCGATCACCACGCGCACGTCGATTATCTCTGCGACATCGGCGAGATGCGGAAGGAAGTCTTCACGCCCCGCGCGGACGGATCGATCGCTCTCTCCCTCTTCGGGGCGGATGGGGGCGTCGCTGCAGGCGGCCACTGCGGCGGCTAGCGCCTGAACGAGATAGAAATCTTCCCCGAGGTGAGACGCCTCTGGACGAATAAAACAGAGAGGATCAGCCATGCAAGGTCAGGATGAAAAGCGCGGAAGGCGGAAGTATCTGACGCCTGATGTGACGCACGTGGAACTGGACGTCATGGTCAGCGTGCCGAACAACTGCAAGCTCGCAACCGACAACACGAACGGCCTGGGGGCGCCTGGCCCTTGCACGCAGAGCAGCCAGCCGGGCGTGTCGTGCATGAACGTCGGATCTTGATTTCCGGGGCGCCGACACCGGCGGCGGCGGTGCTGCAGACGGGGACACACCTGTCGTTCTCCGTCGGCGGGATCGTCATCGAGATCGAGGATCCCGCCCGAACCTGGGAGTTCTCCGGGAAGGATCCGCATCGGGCCTTTCTCGTCGAGCGACGTGAAACGCCCAACATCGCCCTCCGGGTGCAACGGGGCGCCCGCGCACCACGCCTCCCCGGCAAGCCTATCTACAGCACCGACGGAGGACTCTGGAATCTCCACCACGACAACGGCGGGATCGCCGTATCGCTGGGCGCTCCCGCCGAGGGAGGCGCGCTCCACCGGGTCGCGCGCATGGACGGGGCTTTCACGCGCGGCGAGGTCCTTGTGACACCCGCGGGAGACCGGCCCGCTTTTCACCCCTATCCGCTTCGCTATCCGCTGGACGAGGTGATCGTCATCAACCACCTCGCCAGGGGGCGCGGCGCGATCTTCCATGCCGCCGGCCTGATCACGCCGCGAGGAGAGGGCTGGCTCTTCCTGGGACGGTCAGGCGCCGGCAAGAGCACGATGAGCGGGCTCTGGGCGGGCCGCGAGGGATGCGCGATCATTTCCGACGACCGGATCATCGTCAGGCCGGAGGATCGGCACGGGGAGACGGGATGCCGCATGTACGGAACTCCCTGGCATGGCGACGCGGAGGTCTCGTCGCCGAAGTCAGCGCCGCTTGCGCGGATATTTCTCCTCGAGCAGGCCCCCGAGAACCGGCTCGTGACCGCCACGCCGGGAGATGCGGCAAGGTCGATGCTCGTGAACTGCTTCGCTCCCTTCTATGATGCGGCGGGCATGGAATGGACGCTGGGCTTCGTGAACGAGATTGTCGGGCAGGTGCCGGTGCACACACTCCGATTTCTACCCGAGGCGAGCCTGGTGGATCATCTTCTGAACGAGGGCGTCACAGCATGAATGCTGAGCACCGGACGGCGGAACAGGTCGACACCGACGGGATCACGCGCCACCGGGCTCTCTGCGAGGCGGTGGCGGCTGCCCACGCAAAAGGCGGCACGGTCGTGATGCGGGCCCGCGGGCGAAGCATGCGGCCGATGATCCGGGACGGCGAGGAGCTTCGCATTCGCAATCTGGGCGATCGCGCCCTCCGACCGGGCGATGTGGTCCTCGCTCGCACCGCCGGGGGAGCGGTCATTCACCGTGTGGTCACCATCGACAGGACCGCCTGTCGCGTTCGTCTCAAAGGAGACGGCGAGCGCTACCCCGACGCGCTCCTTCCGATCAGCGCCATCATCGGCCGCGCGGACGCCGTGCGCCGCAAGGGGCGCTGGGTTTCTCTGGATGCGCCCTGGCGCGCAGTCCTTGCACAGTTCGTCTCGCTCCATCTTGCGCCACGTGCTCCGCTTCGCCGCCTTGCCCGGCGCCTTGTTCCTTCCGCCTTCCTGTGAAAAAATAGCTCCTCTCCCACCACCCAGGCGCCCCACTATCGGCGCGAGACGGCGCGCGGTCGCGCAAGAGCGCGTTGACCGCACTGTCTTCCACGAGCGAGGACCAGCGTGAAGCTCAACCCGAACATTTTCCGAGAGTACGACATCCGCGGCGTGGCAGGCCGGGATCTGAACCGGGAATCAGCGCGCCTCATCGGCGAGGCCGTGGCGACCTACGAGCTCGAGCACGGGAAGCGACGCATCACCCTGGGTCGGGATTGCCGGCTTTCATCTCCCGAACTGCACGAAGGTTTTCTCGAGGGAGCACTTGCCACGGGTCTCGACGTCCTCGACGTCGGGCTCTGTCCGACGCCTCTTCTCTACTTTTCGATTCGACATTTCCAGGTGGGCGGCGGCGTGATGATCACGGGGAGCCACAATCCCCCTGAAGACAATGGATTCAAGATCTGCCTGGGCAATGACTCGGTCTATGGTCACGAGATCCAGAAGCTTTTCAGGATGGCGGTGGAGAAAAGCTTCAGGAAGGGAAAGGGGACGCTCACCGAGGAGGAGGTCATCCCTCCCTACATCGATTACGTCGCCGGCAACATCCGGATCAACCGGCCCATGCGCGTCGTCGTGGACGGCGGCAACGGTATGGGGGGAGAGGTGGCGGCTCCGCTGCTCAAGCGGCTCGGCGTCGAGGTCGAGTCACTCTTCTGCGAGCCGGACGGCCGCTTTCCCAATCACCACCCCGACCCCACGGTTGAAAAGAACATGGCGGATCTCAAGCGGGCGGTGCTCGAGGGAAAGGCGGAAGTCGGCATCGCCTACGACGGTGACGCGGACAGGATCGGCGTGATCGACGACAAGGGAACCACCATCTGGGGCGACATGCTGCTCATACTGCTCTCGCGTGAAGTGCTGGGGCGCAAGCCCGGCGCCACGATTATCAGCGAGGTGAAGGCGTCGCAGAACCTGTACGACGACATCGCCGCCCACGGCGGGCGCCCCATCATGTGGAAGACGGGCCACAGCCTGATCAAACAGAAGATGAAAGAGGAGGGCGCCGAACTCGCGGGCGAGATGAGCGGGCACATCTTCTTCGCCGATCGTTACTTCGGTTACGACGACGCGATTTACGCTACCTGCCGGCTGCTCGAGATTCTTGACGTCGAAGAAAAACCCCTCTCGGAACTACTTGCCGATGTCCCGGTCACTCACGTAACACCCGAGATCCGGGTGGCCTGCCCCGACGATGAGAAGTTCGCGATTGTCGAGCGCCTGAAAGCGCGGCTGCCCGAGATTGCCCCCGAGGCCCGGGTGATCGACGTCGACGGCATCCGGGCGGTCTTCCCGGACGGGTGGGCGCTGGTCCGCGCCTCCAATACGGGGCCGGTCCTCGTTCTGCGTTTCGAAGCCCGCACCAGCGCGCGGCTCGAAGCCATCCGGACCCTCTTCGAGAAGGCCCTTTCCGAGCTTCAGAAGGGGTAAGGGCCGCGCCTGGCCCCGGCACTCCAGTCCCGCCTCAAGCACGCTCCCGATCCGTCCGAATAACAATAAAAACAGCCATGCACGGGCGATCCGGCCTTTCCGTGTTTCGCGCCCCACCCAGCCGGGACCTGTCGGGGGAGTTTTTTTGCGAACGCCCGTCCTGCTCCTTGTCGATGACGAGCCCGAAATTCTGCGGGCTCTCACGCGCGCGTTCCGCGGAAAACCCTACAAGCTGCTCACGGCCGGTTCCGCCGCCGAAGCCCTCAACACCATCGAGTCCACGCGCGTGGACGTCATCATCAGTGACTACAGAATGCCGGGAACGGACGGCATCGAACTGCTCACACAGTTGGCGCAGATCCGTCCGCGGATGATCCGGATTCTAATTTCGGGCTACGCGGAGGCCGAGCGGGTGCTCGAGGCCTGTCACGGGGGCGAGGTTGATCGATTCATTCCCAAGCCCTGGGAGACAAGGACACTCATCGGCGCCGTAGGCACCCTCCTCGACGCGGACGCCATCCGGGATCGGAAGGAATACCTCGAAGCGCTTCTGGAGAGTTCACCCGACGCGATATTGATCGTCGATCTCGAGGGGAGGATCGTCCTCGCGAATCCGTCGGGCATGGAGATGCTCGACCGCAGCTGGGACGAGGTGAAGCAAAAGCGGGCAAGCACATTTCTCGCGGGAGGCGCTCGGGAGTACGAAGCCATGCTGAACCGGCTTGCCGAGGAAGGGCGCGTGGTGGGCCATGAGACGAGCCTCACGACTCCGGGAGGCGCAGTTCCTGTGTCGGTCTCCCTTTCGAGCTTTTTGGACGGAAAGGGGAGGGTGCGCGGCTCCGTCGCGATCATAAAAGACATCAGCGCGCGCAAATCCACCGAGCGCGCGCTCCAAAAGGCGAACCGGGAGCTCCGGAAGGCGAACGACGAGGTGAGCCGCGCCGCCGACGATCTCTCCCGCCTCTATGGGATCTCGAGCAAGCTCGCGACCGTCGGCGACATCGATCGCCTGATGGAGGTCGCGGCGCCGGCGCTGCTCGGGGACGAGCTTGCCCACGTGGCGGGGCTTGCGCTCTCGGGAGGCACGCAGTGGCGGGGGTTCATTTATGTGCCGGAGAGACTTGACGAGGCGGTGCTCGAGAGCGGACTCGAAGATTTCACGACGGCAGTGAAGAGCGTTTCCGACGGCGCTGGCGGGCAGGCGGGCCAGATCTCGGTCCTGCACGTTGTCGGTGGCATCCTGACCGAGGAGCAGGCAGGGAAGCATTCGGATCTCCTGCTTCCACTCTCGGCGGCGGGCCGTACCCTGGGGCATCTCTGGCTCAGGCGTTACGGCAAGGAGAGCTACGCGGCGATCCACGAGCAGTTCCTCAAAACCGTTGCGCTCGAAATGGCCATGACGCTCAACCGCCTGTTCGAGGCCGAAAGCGACGAGCGGAGGAGAATCCAGGCGCTGGTGGAAGGGATGAACGAACCAGTCGTCATGTTCGACGAGGAGTTCAGGCTCCTCTGACTGCACCCGGGGGCCCGGATCCTCCTCGGAATGATGGAGGATCAGGCCGAACTCGGACTGGACCAGCTCGAGCCGCCGCCACTCGCC
>JAUYMQ010000132.1 GCA_030698575.1 Deltaproteobacteria bacterium | reverse complement strand
GCCTAGATCATCGATCAAATCGCCCGCCCGCCGCAGGCAGAGATCGGCGTACTCGGTCGCTTTTCGCTCGGTTCGGAACGTGCGGTCCGGGTAGATCGTGTCGTCCCGCTTTCGCCCGCCACCGCTGCCGACCCACTCGCCGGGCCGGTGTGGCCACACGAGGCCGCACAGATGCCCGTTGAGCAAGTAGCGCCCAGTTCGGCTCGGAAGGGGTATAGCGATAGGGAGCGCGGTGCGGGGCCCAACGACCATCGGATCGCTGCCTGTTTGGAGCGCGGCGACGATGCGCTCCACCGACGCGTGCTGGAGCAGCGCCCTCACGCGCTTGGGGGGCAAGGGCTCAGTCATGGGGCACCTCGGTCTGCGCCTGCCTTGGCTCGCCGCAGCCTGCCGGCCTCAGCCCAGCCGGCATCCGTCAGCGCGAAGATGGGGTGCAGCCCGGTCCCGCCCCACTCCACGAGCCCGGCCGCGACCATGTCGGACACGCAGTCCCAGTCATCGTGACCGTGCAAGAGGACGCCGCCAGCGAGGCGCGTGGGGTAGTCCTTGTCGCCGCAGTGCTGCATCTGCTCGCCAAGCACACAGTGCCCGCGCCGCACGCTCCCCTGCTTGGTCCGCATGTTGGCGGCGCGGGGGACGCCCTTGTGCTCGGTCACGCGGCTCTCGATGTAGAGCAGAGTGGAGTGGTGGTCGCGGCCCCACTTCTCAGGCAAGATGGCGCTCCAATCCCAGGTCATGTCAGTCACGGTCCATCTCCTCGCCCCGGTTGGGGCCGCTCAGCACATCATCCAGTCCGCAGGAGCAGGCCCCTGGGCGGGGCTGGGTGACGGCGCACGCGGGGTAGCCGACGCCCCGGTCGTGCATGCCGTACCGGAGCAGCGCGGTCCGCAGCACCGCGACCTGGGCCCGCGCCGCGTCCCGCTCGATACGCAGGTCTCGGGCGAGGTGGACGACGGCGCGGTACTCGGACCCCACCACCACGTCCCTATCGTCGCGCGTCAGGATGGCGCGTGCCTCGGCCTCGGTCAGTCGCTCATCGGTCGTCCGTGTCATCGCTCTACCTCCTCGCCCCGGTCGGGGCTGTCCTCGCTCCCTGGTGCGTACTCCTTGATCCACGCCAGAGCGTCAGTGGCCGCGTAGTTCAGCGGATGGTCGTCGGACCATTCACCGATCTGGTGCTCGGTGACATCCAGGACCGTCGGTGCAATGCACCTGTTGGGGTAGCGGGTGGCCTCGATCACGAGGCGGATCCCGGCTCCGACCTCGTTGTGGTCGATCACCAGAACACGCAGTAGGTATGCCTTCATCGCTCTACCCCCTCGCCCCTCTCGGGGCAGTGTTTGCCGCGCTCGATGGCGGCCGTCGTCGTGTACGTCTCCAATACCTGCGAGGAGAGCGCCGCTTGCGCCTCCTCCAGCGCGCACGGGTAGCTGTCCCCAAGGTGGTCGCGGACCACGTCGGTCACGTCGTCGAGGGCGCTCCACAACAGCGCGGCAACCTGGGCGGCGAGGGCCGCCTTGTTCCCCTCCTGCCGCTCGTGCTCTCGCGCGGCGGCCTCTCGGGTGCGATCGCACTGAATCCGCGCCTCGTCCCGCTCTGCCTGGAGCTTGACCAGCGCGCTCGACCGACCCATCCCACCGATCTCCTCCACGATGGACCTGTACTGCTCGGTGACGCGCAACGCAGTGTCCCGCTCATCCCGCAGTCGATCGGCATCGGCCCGCGCCGCGTCCCGCTGCTCCCACGCTTGGAGCAGCGTGTCGGCGAGGTCGGGGGCGGCCAGCGCCAGCGGGAGGTTGCCCGCTCGGTTGCCCGCCGCCGTAGTGAGAATCTGCACACCTGCGGACGTGATGGCGCCGGTATCCGGCTCCGCCACCCAGTCCGGCGATGCCCCGTCGTGCAGGGAGCGCACGCGCTCGGGGGTCAGGGGGTCAGTCATCGTCGGAGTCCTTCTCGTCAGGCTCGTCAGGCTCGTCAGGCTCGCAGGGCCCGTGGTCGCGTTGCTCGGCGCACCAGCCGCTCCCGCTCGTCACGCCCGAGTCGATCCATGCCGCGGGGGCGTCGCAGCCCTGGCTCTCGCACCCGGTACACTCGTCGCACTCGTCCCCATCGGTGGCCCACTCCGACTCCATCTCGCGGACGAGCCCGCAGCCGCCGCAGTAGTGCCAGCCGTCCGGGACTCCTCCGTACCCGGCCCACGTCACCTCCGAATGCGGGCGCCAGATCCCGTACTGGATCGTCTCGGGCGTGACGAGCGGGAGCGGCGGATCACCGCCCCGGGTCCACTTGGCTAGATCGGCCACGAGGGCGACTACGCACCCCTCGCCGTGCCCGGCTCGCCACCCGTCCGCGGCCACGAGGTCTACGGCGTGCTGGGGGGAGCGGGCGCGGACCAGCCACGCATCCCCGTCGGGGACGTAGCGCCCCCTGCTGTCGCACTGCTGGACGGTGTAGATCATCACCTACTCCTCGCCCCGGCCGCGGTCGTCAAGCATGTTCGTAATCTTCAGGCGCAGGCCGAAGCTGATCGATGGATCGACGCTCAGGGAATCGAGCATCTCCCGCAGCGCCGCGACCTGTGCGCGGGCATCGTCTCGCTCTGCACGGAGCGTGTCCTGCGCTCCGTAGGCCCCGGACAGCGCATGCTCCTCCAGGAGATTCGCTGGCGGTTCGGGTGGCACCCCCTCCTCGGGGCCGAACTCGGTGATCCAATCACCGAGTTCGGTGTCCACAGCTCGAACCCTCCAGGTGCCGTCGCGGCGAAGCAGCCACGAGGCGATGACGCCGATCCCGTCCATCTGGGTCGCGGCCATCACCTCCTCCACCACGGCCCCACAGCGCAGGCGGGTCAGCGCGGTCCAATTGTAATCTGAGTCAGCCATCGTCTACTCCTCGCCCCGGTCGGGGGCATCGTATTCGCCGTGCTCGATGGCATCGGCGCGGAGCCGGAGCCAGTCCGAGGGGCTCAGGTGGTCCATGTCGGGCCACTCCGTCTCCATGCCGCGGGCGGCATCCCGAAGCGCCTCGGCACGGATGCGGTCGTCGTGGGCGCGTGCGTCGGCCAGTTCATCCGGGGAGGCGTAGTCGCCCTCGATGACGTCGAACAACGCGCCCACGGT
>JAUYMQ010000115.1 GCA_030698575.1 Deltaproteobacteria bacterium | reverse complement strand
AACGCCTTCACCGCTCACCCGCACGTCGCAGTCGACCGAATGATTGCGGTCTCGCATATGATTGGCCGACACATTCTGAAACGCCGACACCACCCGAACCGTCTCCCCCAGCATCCGCTGCACCTCGGCCACCGCAGAGCCCCCTTCGGGAAGCTGGACGCGGGCCACCCTGGGCGGCACCAGCGGCACGGTGGTGTCGATCAGGATCTTTCCGGCGATGGCCTCCCGGACTTCCCCGACCGTGGCACGCTGCGCCTCATGCGGGACGGTGAGAACGACGATGGCCGCGGCAGCGGCCGCAGAACGATTATCGGCGAAGCCGATCGAGTCGGCGCCGGCAACGGCGTTGAGTTCCCTGCATGCCTTCGCGGCTTTCTCCGGATTGCGCGAGCCGAGAATCACGCGATGCCCCGCGCGCGCCCAGCGCAACGCCAAGCCGCTTCCTTCGGCGCCGGTACCGCCCAGAACGGCGATGGTGTGAACTTGGGTGGTCATGTTGTCCCAGGTTTTCGTCAAGAATCAGTCCGCCGGCTCCCCAGGTTGGCACGAACGCGCCTGGATGCAGGCGTGAGCACGACGGGGGTCAACGCGCGTGCTGCGAACGAGGTGCGGCGACGCTCGTCCGCGACGTGGCCGTACAGGGTCGTTCGCTGCTGCGGCACCCGTCCGGCAGCGCCGATGAGTTCTTCTATCTTCGCGGGCGGCAGTTCCTGGCCGTGGCGCGTGCCGGCCGCGCGCGAGATGCTTTCGTTCATGAGGGTGCCGCCGAGATCGTTGGCGCCGGACGCGAGGCAGATCGTCGCGCCTTCGGGCCCCATCTTTACCCACGAAGCCTGAATGTTCGTCAGCACCGGGTGAAGCGCGAGCCGCGCAACCGCATGCATAAGCACCGCTTCGCGGAACGTGGGCCCCTTGCGCGCCAGCCCCTTGAAATAAATCGGCGCCTCCATGTGAACGAAGGGCAGCGGTACGAATTCCGTGAATCCACGGGTACGCGCCTGGAGTCGGCGGACCGCGAGCAGGTGCCGGGCCCAATGGCGCGGAGCCTCGATGTGGCCGTACATGATCGTCGCCGTGGTGCGCAGTCCGACGTTGTGCGCGGCCTCGATCACGTCGAGCCACTGCCCGGTCGTGAGCTTGTCGGGGCACAGCAGCGCGCGCACCTCGTCGTCAAGCACTTCCGCCGCAGTGCCCGGGAGGCTGCCCAACCCGGCATCGCGCAGTCGCGAAAGGAACGCGTCCACGCAAATGCCGAGCGTTGCAGCACCGTGTGCCACTTCCAATGGAGAGAAGGCGTGGACGTGTATCCCGGAGACGGCATCCTTTGCTGCGCGCAGGAGTTCAATGTAGGTGTCGCCGGTGTAATCCGGATGTATGCCACCCTGCATGCACACCTCGGTGGCACCTCGCGCCCAGGCCTCGCGAACGCGGCGCGCCACTTCCTCCAAACTCAGATCGTAGGCGGGGCCGCGCAGGCCGCCGGATTTGCTCGCCTTCGAAAACGCGCAGAACTTGCAGCGAAACGAACAGACGTTGGTGTAGTTGAGATTGCGGTTGACCACGTAACGCACGACCTCCCCGGAGACTTCGCGCCGCATTTCGTCCGCGGCAGCGCAGACGGCTTCGAAATCGCCGCCGCGAGCCTCGAACAGCGCCACGATCTCGTCCTCGCCCAGTTCCGTCCCGTCGCGAGCACGCGCAATGGCTTGCGCGACGCCATGTGAAACCGATGATGCGCCGCCAGCCGGCACTGCCGAACGCCGGCGCAGGGGCGGATCGATGTCGAGTCCGGGAGACCATTCGTCGCAGCGCGCATAGCCGCTCGAATCCACGCTGCGCACCACGCGTGGCGCCAGTTCCGGATCCTGCCAGCGGACGCAATCGCGGGCGTATGCCGGATAGACCGCAAGGCGTTCGACCAGCAGCCTGCCGGCCGCCTCGACGTGCTGCCGCAGCGTTTCGATCACCGGCCAGGGCGCTTCGGGATTGACGTGATCCGGCGTCACCGGGGAGATGCCGCCCCAGTCGTTGATACCCGCTGCGAGCAACAGCGGATAGGCGCCCGGCGTGAGATTCGGGGGAGCCTGGATGTTCATTTCGGGGCCGAAGATGATTCGCGCCGCGGCGACGGTCCAGCGCAGATCGTCCAGGTCGGGTTCGGCCGCCTGCGACATCTTGGTGTGCGGCTTGGCGCGGAAGTTCTGGATGATCACTTCCTGGAGATGTCCATACTCGGCGTGGAGGTCCCGCAATGCGATCAGCGACGCGATTCGCTCAACCCGCGTCTCGCCGATCCCGATCAAAATACCGCTGGTGAAGGGCACGCGGAGCTCCCCGGCGTCGCGCAGGGTCTGCAGCCGGACCGCGGGACGCTTGTCCGGGGAGCCGTAATGCGCGTGTCCCCTGCCGCATAGCCGCTCGGCGCTGCTCTCCAGCATCATCCCCTGCGAAACGGAGACCTTGCGCAGCATGGCGATCTCGGCTCGCGAGAGCACGCCAGGGTTGACGTGCGGCAGCAAAGACGTCTCGCGTATCACCCGTTCGCAAACCGATGCAAGGTAGTCCACCGTAGTCGGGTAGCCGAACCGCCTCAGTTGTTCGCGTGCGGACGGATATCTGAGCTCCGGCTTGTCGCCGAGGGTGAACAGTGCTTCGCGGCAGCCCGCACGCTCGCCGGCTTTGGCGATTTCCAGGACTTCTTCGGGCGCAAGGAACAGCCCCGCGCTTTCCCCCGGTGATTTTGCGAAGGTGCAGTAATGGCACACGTTTCTGCACAACCGGGTCAGGGGAACAAATACCTTGCGGGAGTAAGAAACCAACCTGCCGTGGCCCTGGTCGCGCTGCCGGGCAGCTTCGCCGAGCAGGCTTCCGAGCGGCTCGTTGAGAATCACCTGACTGAGTTCGAGGTCGCGATGCATAGGATTTGTTCCTCACTTCATGCTGGCAGCTCCGGGGCTCTGCCCCGGGCTTGAGTCTGCGGGACGGCCCCCGGTATCGGTTCCTGCAGGTCCGCGAACCGCCGTGCGCGCCCCGCGCGAGCCCGTAAGAGTAATCGAAAAGTTGATGATAGCGCGTCAAAATCGTTGTTGCCCGCCACGGCACCATAGAGGATTCCCACGACTGGAGGACCATACGATGGGATCAGTACAACCTTGTCTCCGTTCTTCGCTTCACGTCCGTTCTTGTAGTGCATGACTTCTCCTTTTCGTCGGATATTTATCCGATAATTATGGGATTGTTATTTCAGCCCGTAATCTTCCGGGTAATCTATCGGCTCCGGCCCGACCCATATGCCGTCGGCCAGCACGACGAGCCATTCCCCGTTGACGAAATGGGCGATGGATTCGCACTTCG
>JAUYMQ010000113.1 GCA_030698575.1 Deltaproteobacteria bacterium | reverse complement strand
CTCGGGGCTGCGCGCCGACGGAATTCTTCGGGACCTCCGCCCCGATGTTCACGCGAAGGGAACCGATTACGCCCCCGAGGACGTGCCCGAGGCGCCCACCGTTGCTTCAATCGGCGCGCGAATTGCCATCGTGGGCGACCCGAAGAACCACGCCACCAAGGAGATCATCTCCCGCATCCGCGAGGCGGATGGCGAGAGGTAGGAGCAGACCGTCCATGCGCGTGGCCATCATCATCAATCACTACGATGCAGCCCGCGGCGGCGTGGAGAGATACGCCGAGACCGTTCTTCGCGCGCTTATCGAAGCCGGGCACACTGTCAGCATCATCGCTTCCGAAGCGCGCGACCTGCCTCCGGGAGCGGCGTTGCATTCGGTGCGCGCGGCGACCTTCTGGTCGCCGGTCAAGACTTTCTCTTTTGCCAGAGGCGCCGCGCGGGTGATCGAGCGAGATCGGGGAGCGTGGGACGCTGTTCTCGGGCTGGCGCGCACGCCGCACCAGGATGTCTACCGCGAGGGGGCGGGGGCCTACGACACCCTGCTGCGGGCGACTTCCGCTGGAACAGGCGCCGGGCGCGGCTCTCTGTCGCGCCTGAATCCCCGTCACGCGGCCCAGTTGGCGATGGAGAAGCGAATTTTCAGCGCCTGGCGGACCGGCGCGACGCGGCGCTACCTGTTCAACTCGAACCGGGTGCGCGATGAAATCCTCGCGCGCTACGACGTCCCGCCGGATCGCATCGACGTGCTTCACAATCCGGTGGACGCCGCGCGCTTCGATCCCGCCCGGCACCGCGGGCGTCGCGACGAGGTCCGCGCGTCGCTGGGAATTCCCGACGAGGCCTACACACTGATCTTCTCGGGTTCCGGTTTTCGACGAAAGGGGCTCGATCTCGCCGTCACGGCCGCAGCGCGCGCCCGGTCGCGCCCCTGGCTCCTCGTGGCCGGCAAGGGCGGGCCGGGGCCCTACCGCGCGCTGGCGGAGCGCGAAGGGGCCGGTGATCGGGTGATCTTCGCGGGGGCGCGGCCCGACATCGAGGCGCTCTACGCGGCATCGGATGCGCTGCTCGCGCCCACGCGTTACGATGCCTTTTCGAACGCCACGGCCGAAGCGCTGGCGATGGGGCTCCCGGCAATCACCACGCGGATGAACGGCGCCTCGGAGGTGATTACCGAGGGTCGCGAGGGGTTTGTCGTGGAGAAGTCGGACGACACCGCCGCGCTAGCCGCGGCGGTCGACCGCCTCGCGGAGCGCGGCTTGCGCGAGCAGATGGGCCGGCAGGCGCGCGCCCGTGCGGAGCTGCTCTCCCCGCGCGCGCATGCGGACGGACTTGTGAAGGTGTTCGAGGCGGCGCTTGCCATGGGTGGGCGGTGATGCCGGGCGAGATGCGCCGGGACGGCGTGCGCTGGGAGATCGACGGGCTGGCCGGCGAGGACTTGCCGGCGCTGTTCGCCTGGGCTGCCAGCACGGACGGGACCGCGGGGGAGATCGTCAAGGAGACCCGCGCGCGGCGCGTCGCGCGGATAGCCGCCGTCGCCGGCGGCACGCTGTACGTGAAGCACGATCGCTACCGCGGATTGATTTCCTCGATCCGTTTTCTCTTCACGCCCTCGCGGGCGCGGGCCGAATGGGGCAACGCCCGCAGTCTCCTCGAGCGGAAGATTCGCACGGCGCGTCCCCTGGCGCTGGGGGAACGCCGCCGGCTGGGCGTCGCTCTCGAGTCCTACCTGGTCACCGAGGGCATCGAGGGAGCTTTGGCGCTCGATCAGCGCCTCCTTGCCCGCGCGAACGAGAGGAACGCAGACGGCGGCGCCTGGCGGCGGCGACTCGCAGCGGGGCTGGCCGGCATCGTCGCCGCCTTCCACCGGGAAGGGTTCTTCCACCGGGACCTCCACCTCGGAAACTTTCTGGCGGGACCGCTCGATGAGCCGGCGCCCGCGCTCTGGCTCATCGATCTGCACAGGGCGCAGAGGCCGCGCCGCCCGGGGCCCCGTCACTGGATCACCGATCTGGCCTGGCTCGACTACGCCGCGTCGCCCTGGGCGCGCAGGAGCGATCGCCTCCGGTTCCTGCGGCGCTACCTCCGGGAGATGCCGGCCTGGGCGGTCACGGAGGCCGATGCCGCCAGGGCCATAGCCTCTGCGTCCGAACGTCGGGCCCGGATGCACCGGGCGCGGCGCGCGCGGCGCGCACTGCGCGGCGGCCCGCACTTTGTCCGTGAGAAAACAGTCTTTGGGTGGCTGCACCGCGCCGAGGACGCCGATCAAGTGGCGATCGACGGCGCGCTCGCGGCGGTCCGGCACGGCGAGCACGCGGAGGTTCTCCGCGAGACGCCGCGGTCGCGCGTGCTGCGGGTCGGGACCGGCAAGAGCGGCGCGCTCTGCGTGAAAGGCTATCGCCGCCGCCCCCTCGCGCGTGATCGGGCGCGCGCCGCCTGGCGCGCGGCGGAAGGGTGCCGTCTTCGCGGCCTGGGCGCACCTCGTGCTTTGGCGCTGGCCGAGGGACCGGGTGAAACCCTTCTCGTCATGGAAGATCTGGGCCATCTTCCCTGGCTCACCCACTACGCGGCCCTGACCCTGCGAGGTCCCGGGGCCGGCCGCGCGCACCGTCGGCAGTTCGCGGATGCGGCCGGCGCATGGGTGCGCCATCTACACGCAAGCGGGGCCCGCCACGCCGATCTGAAGGCGGGCAACATCCTGGTCGGGGAAGCGGATCGGGGATGGCGGTTCTACCTTCTCGACCTGGAGGATCTGGACTTTCCCGCGAGCCTCTCCGCAGCGGAGCGCGAGCGCGCCCTCGCGCAGTTGAACGGCTCGCTGCCGCCGCCCGTGAGCCGGACCGAAAGACTCCGCGCCTTCAAGGCCTACGCGCGGGGAGGCGTGCTCGGCGATGCGCGCGCGACGCGGGAAGCGCTCCGGCGGATTGTCCGCGAGAGCATCGATCGCAAGCATCTTTGGGGCACGGGTGCGCGGCGCTGGGAGCCCGAACCGGAGGGCTTCGGCCGCTCCGCGAACGGCGGGGCCCCCGGAGCCGCACTCTGATCCGCGGCCGTGCGAACGCCATTTTTCCGTGTCTCGAGCCGTCCGGCGTGCGATGATGCGCGCGAGGGGGTAGGAACGGATGAGCAGTCCTGGCAAGAGCGCGTCGAGAGCGCCCGCCGAAGCCCGGCTCGGCGAGCTCTACGATGGGCGGAACGTCCTGATCACGGGCGGAATGGGATTCATCGGATCCAACCTGGCCGTCCGACTGGCCAGGCTGGGCGCCCAAGTCACCATCGCCGACGCCATGATCCAGGACTACGGCGGGAACCTCTTCAATATCCAGCCCGTCCGCCGGAAAGTCGCCGTGAACTACTGCGACATTCGCGACGCGAGCGCGATGGACTGGCTCGTCCGCGAGAAGGACTTCGTCTTCCACCTCGCGGGACAGGTCTGCCACATCACGAGCCTGACCGATCCATTCCCCGACATCGACATGAACATCAAGGGGACGGCGGTCGTGATGGAGGCCATCCGGCGCCACGCGCCCCGGGCGAGGGTTGTCTACACGGGGACCCGTGGCCAGTACGGTCCGTCGGTGACGCTTCCGGTCAACGAGGAGGCTCCGACGAACCCCAAGGGCATCTATGAAATCTCGAACCTCACGGCGGAAAAGATCATCAAGGTCTACAACGACACTCACGACGTTCGCTCCGTTCTGTTGCGAATTACCAATGTCTACGGGCCTCGCGCGCAGATGAAACACTCGCGCTTCGGCGTCGCCAACTGGTTCGTGAGGCTCGCTATCGACAGCGAGACGATCAAGGTCTTCGGCGACGGAAGCATCCTACGCGACTTCCTCTATGTCGACGACTGCGTGGACGCCATGCTCGTCGCCGCCATCAGCGAGGAGGCCACCGGGGAGATCTTCAACGTCGGTGTCGACCAGCCCACGACCTTCCTCGAACTGGCCAAGACGATCATCGACGTGGCGGGAAGCGGACGGTGGGAGTTTGCCCCCTTCAGCCCGGAGCGCGCCGCGCAGGAGCCGGGAGATTTCTATTCCGACATCTCGAAGATCCGCGCCCGGCTCGGATGGGAACCCCGCACCGGACTCCGCGAGGGCGTGAGGCGTACCGTGGAGTATTACCGCAAGAACAAGTCCTTCTACTGGGAATGACGAAGATCATGCGCATGCGCGACAACCTGGGACGGATCGATCCGTCGGCCCGGATTTACGAGAACGTGACGCTCGGCAAGAATGTGACCGTTCGCGAGGGGGCCATCCTCTATGAGAACGTGTCGGTGGGAGAGGGCGGCTACATCGGTCCGAACGTGGTCCTCGGCGAGCCGCTCGCGGACTTCTACGGCGACGCCGGTTACGAGAACCCGCCCACGGTCATCGGGCCGGGCGCCATCATCCGGGCCGGCACGGTGATCTACGCCGGCAGCCGCACGGGAGCGCGGCTGCGCACGGGGCACAGCGCGGCCATCCGGGAGTTCACCGAGGCCGGAGACGACTGCAGCTTCGGGACCTTCGTGACGGTCGACGGTCGCTGCAAGCTCGGCAACGGCGTTCGACTTCACTACCACGTGTGCCTCTCGCAGGGGACGGTCATGGGTGACCGGGTCCAGGTCTATCCCTACAGCTGCTTGCCCGATTCGCTGCACCCCCCCTGCAGGCGCCACCTCGAGGCGCCCGTCATCGGGGAGGAGACCGTTATCCTGATGTATTCAATCGTGATGCCGCGCGTGAAGGTGGGCAAGCGGTGCCTCATCGCTTCGCACACCCTCGTGAACCAGGACGTTCCGGACGGGATGGTGGCCATGGGCTCGCCGGCGAAGATCACGAAGCGCAGCGACGAGATCCCGTGCAAGATCACACCGGGCCATCACCCCTATCCCTGGACCGAGGCGTCGAAGTGACGGAGCCCATCCCCTTCGGGGATCTCCGCCGGCAGATCGCGGCGCTGCGAGAGGAGATTGACGCAGCGATCGCGCGGGTGCTGGACCGGGGCTGGTTCATCCTCGGCGAGGAGGGCGAGGCCTTTGAGCGCGAGTTCGCGGCGGTGGCCGGCGCCCCCTTTGCGGTCGGCGTCGGGTCGGGGACCGACGCCATCGCGCTTGCGCTCATGGGGCTCGGCGTGGGCCCTGGTGACGAGGTCATCACGGTTTCGGCCACGGCCATTCCAACCGCTTCGGCCATCCGGCAGACGGGCGCGGATGTGGTCTTCGTGGACGTCGACGATTTCCGTACGCTCGACGCCCGGGCACTGGAGGCCGCGATCGGCGAGCGTACCCGCGCGGTCGTGCCGGTCCATCTCTACGGCCAGCCGGCCGCCATGGGGGAGATCCTCGACATCGCCGGAAGGCGCGGCCTGCACGTCGTCGAGGATGCCAGCCAGGCGCACGGCGCCGCGTACGACGGGCGGCCCGTGGGGACGCTGGGCGTCGCCGGCTGCTTCAGCCTCTATCCGAGCAAGAACCTCGGCGCCCTGGGCGACGCGGGCATCCTCGTGACAGTAGATGAGAAGCTGGCGGGAACGGTGCGGGCGCTTGGCAACTACGGCCAGCCGACGCGGGATCAGGCGGAGGCCCCAGGGCGGAACAGCCGGCTCGACGAGCTGCAGGCCGCCATCCTCCGCGTCAAGATCGGCCGACTCGAGGCCTGGGCGGCCCGGCGCGATGCGATGGCCGCGCACTATGATCGAGCCCTCCGCGATCTCGATGGCGCCGGGGATTTCCGCCTCCCTGCGGTCCGCGAGCGGTGCCGCCACGCCTGGCACCTCTATGCCGTGGAGACGGGGCGCCGCGACGCGTTGCGGAAGCACCTGGCCGAACGCGGCATCGAGACCCTCATCCATTATCCGACGCCGGTCCACCGCCAGCCGGCCTACGCCGGCGCCCGGCTCGGGCCCGGTGGCCTCGGGCGGACGGAGGCGTGGGCCGCGCGAACGCTGAGCCTGCCGTTCTATCCGGAACTCGAGGATGGGGAAATCGAGCGGGTGGCCGGCGCGGTGCGGGAATTCTTCGGGAAGTGACGATGTGGCGCCGCGCCTGAGCTGCGCGCCGCGGGAATTGTTCGGGGGTGGGGTCGATGGAAAGCCTGGAGCCGGGAACCGAGACAGCCGGGGCGCAGCTGACCCCCGATCTCTCGATTATCGTGCCGGCCTACAACGACGCCGGCAGCATCGAGGCCGTGGTGCGCGAGGCCTCCTATGTCGCCTCCCAGGCAGCGCCGCGCCACGAGATACTCGTGGTGAACGACGGTAGCCGGGACAGCACGGGGGAGATTCTCGACAAGCTCTCGCGGGAGTTCGACGCTCTTCGCGTCATCCATCACAAGGTGAACCGGGGCTTCGGCTACACGATGCGCGAGCTCTACCACTCCGCGGCCGGGAAGCTCGTCTTCTCGATTCCGGGTGACGGGCAGATTCGCGCCGCACAGCTCGAGCGAATGCTGCCGGCCGCGGAACTCGCCGACCTCGTCGTTGGGTGGCGTGAGATCCGGAACGACGCAGGCCGGAGGAAGCGGCAGTCCTACGTCTACAACTTCCTCATCCGGACGCTCTACGGTGTCACCATCGGCGACGTGAACTCCGTCAAGCTCATCCATCGCCGACTGCTCGACGCAGTGGTTCCTCTCCAGACCGAAAGCCCCTTCATCGACGCGGAGCTCTGCATCCGGGCGCTGCGCCGGGGGTTTCTCATCCGCGGGGTAGTCATCGAGCATATGCCGCGCCAGTACGGGACCGGGAGCGGTGGGAAGTGGGGCATCATCTGGGCCACCATCAAGGACATGCTGCTGATGTGGCCCGCGCTTCGCTCCACCCGGGAGGGCCCCTGGGCCCGCTCGCATCTCCAGCGGGGATCGGCCGGGGACCTCGAACCGCCAGTGAGCGGCTCGTGGAAGCGCGACGGGGAGCCATGACCCAGGGTCGCGAGGGTCGCCAGCGCGCGAATTCCGGAAGCGATGCTGCATGGGTGATCGGCTGGACGCTTGCCGGTTTCGCTCTCCGGGCCCTGCTCATCGGGTTCACCAACCGCATCGCCGGCGACGGTGTGGGGTGGTACGCCCCGATGGCCCGGGCATTCTTCGAGGGACGCTGGTCGCAAGGCTTCGACGCGATGATCCCCTTCGTCTACTCGCTATGCGTCGCCGGCGTGGCGCACCTTCTTCCCGCCGCCGCATGGCAGGGTCCGGTGGCCGACGCCGGCGCTCTCGAGCTGGCGGGGCAGTTGACCTCCGCGATCTTCGGCGCCGCCGCCGTCCCGCTCATCTATTTTCTGCTCCGACGATTGCTCCCGCCCCCCCACGGGCGGAGCGCCGCGCGGATGGGCGCGGCCATGGCCGCCTTTTCCCCCTTCCTGTCGCGTTTCGGCGCGCAGGTGATGACCGAGCCGACCTACACCTTCTTTTTCCTGCTCGCCTTTCTAGCCGGCGTGGCGCTCCTGCGCCGGCGGACGGCCTCCTCGGCCGCGCTGTTCGGCCTGGCCGTCGGGCTTGCCTGCTTGAACCGGCCCGAGGCGATGGGGCTGCTGGTGGTCATCGGCGGATGGATCGCCGTGCCGGCGCTCATGCAGGCCCGGGCTCTCTGGCGGGCGGTCGCGCTCGGCGCGATCACGCTCCTGTTTTTCTTGGTCGGGCTCTTGCCGCAGATGGCGGTCACACACGCCAAGAGCGGCGTCTGGACGCTCTCGGCCAAGAGCGGCGCCATCTTCAAGAAGTCGCACCTGGAGGGCACTCTCGCCTCGGAGAAGTGGCGCTACCCCGCCCCCGAGGCGCGAACGGACGCTGACGCCCCGGCCGGGCAAGGCAACGGGGCGGAGACGGCGGAGGCGGACGACTCCTTCAACCTTGTGAACTATGTCCGCCGGAACCCGGGGGTCTTCGCCCGGCACTATGTCACCGCCCTGGGCGAATTCGTCGCGAATGTGCCCGCGGCGATGGGTTACGTGCTGACTCCCTTTCTGCTCGTGGGTCTGGCGGCGCGGCGGGAGATCCCGCGCCTG
The DNA here is from genome assembly GCA_030698575.1 of Deltaproteobacteria bacterium. Lineage (GTDB taxonomy): Bacteria > JAUYMQ01 > JAUYMQ01 > JAUYMQ01 > JAUYMQ01 > JAUYMQ01. The sequence goes on along the minus strand of JAUYMQ010000113.1, from coordinate 8,081 downwards.
CGGGGCGAGTGGGTCGCCGCGAGTCTCGTCTGCGCCTATCTCCTGATGCTCTCGCTCTTCCACTTCAGCCTCCGCTTCCTCGCGCCGGTCGTCCCTTTCGGCATCCTCTGGGCGTCCGTCGGGCTGCTGGAGACCGCCGCCCGAGTCGGGCGCGCGGCGCCGGGGCGGCTGCCCGAGGCGGTGCGCCGGCAGCCGCTGAAATGGATCGCGGCGGCGGCCCTGAGCCTTCTGCTCGTTGAATCGGTTCTGATCAATCTCTCGGCGAACCACTTCCGCTGGTACTGGAGCCCCGAGAAGCGGACCGGCGCCTGGATGCGCGCCAACCTGCCGCCCGGCGCCAAGGTGATGACGCGCAGCTCGATGATCGAGAACTACTACGCCGGCGCACACACCTCCTACTTTCCCTACGCGCCCTATGAAGAGGTCATGGATTACATCCGGAGAACCGAGGTGGCGTACGTTCTCTTCGACGAGGACAAGACCACCCGGCTCCGGCCGGGCTTCATCGAGGCGTTCACCGCGGGCGGCGGCCGGCTGATCCACGCCTTCGATTACGGCAGGAAGAAGGTGTATCTCTACGAGGTGCTTCCGGCCGCGCCCCCTGCGGCGGGGGGCGCCTGAGAAGTCGCGGCCAGGGAGCGGCATGGGAATCGATCTCTCGATCATCATCGTGACCTGGAACGCGCGCGAGCTTCTTCTCCGCGCCGTCGCTTCGATCTTCCGCGAGGTGAAGGGAAGTCGCTTCGAGGTCATCGTCGTCGACAACGATTCGGAGGACGGCAGCGCCGCTGCGGTCGAAGCGGAGTTCCCCGGGGTGAAGGTGATCCGCAACCCGCGGAACCTTGGTTTCGCCGGCGGCAACAACATCGGGCTCCGGGAGGCGAAGGGCCGCCACGCCGTGCTTCTGAATGACGACACCGTGGTGCTTCCGGGCGCCTTCGAGCGATTGGTCGCCTGGATGGACGCCAATCCGGGGACGGGCCTGTGCGCTCCGCAGCTGCTCGACCCCGATGGCTCCAAGCAGAACTCCATCCACAACTTTCCATCGCTGGCCACCGAGATCCTTAACGTGAGCCTTCTGCGCATCATGCTTCCCGGGCGCTATCCCTCCAAACGGCAGGACTACGCCGAGCCGATCGAGGTCGAGGCAGTGCTCGGCGCCTGCCTCGTCGTCCGCCGTGAGGCGCTCGAGCAGGTCGGCCCGATGGACGACGGATACTTTTTTTTCATGGAGGAAACCGACTGGTGCGCGCGCATGAGGGAGGCGGGCTGGAAGGTGGTCCATGTGCCTGACGCCCGCATCACGCATCTTTCGGGGGGAAGCTCGAAGAAGAAGCTGCCGCTGGAGACGCGGATCGAGTACCTCAGGTCGCTCTACCGCTTTTTCGGGAAGAACCGCGGGCCGGTGCAGCGGCTGGCCGTGATTTCGATCCGGCTGATCAAGCTCGCCCTCAATCTCGTTATCTTCTCGGCGATCTCGGTGGTGACCCTCGGGCGCGCCGCGCGGGCCCGGCGGAAGGCGGCCGAGAGCGCGCGCATGCTGCTGTGGCACCTGCGCGGCTGCCCCGCCGGATGGGGGCTGGCGGGAGCGGCTCGCCGGAGACGGGCGGGGGCCGGATCGTGAACGGCGTGGGGGAGACAGCCCGGAGCGGGAAGATTCCCGTCGGGGCGGCGCCTGCGCGCGGCGCCGATCGGCTGCGCATTGCGGCGTTCATCGCCGCCGCCTTCGTGCTCCGGCTCGTGCTGGGCGCGCGGGACGATCTGATCTTCAATGACGGCCCGCACTTCATCGACATCGCCCGCGCATTCAACGAAGGTCAGACGCGGCACGCCCTGAGCCACGTCTATCACCCGCTTTACTCATGGCTGATGGCGAAGGCCTACCCCCTGCTGGGGGACTACGAGCGCGCAGGCCTCGTCGTCTCGGCCCTGGCGGGAGCCCTCGTGGGGATCCCCCTCTGGCTGTTCTTCCGCCGCCTGTTCGGGCGGCGCATAGCGTGGACGGCGCTCGTGCTCTGGGCCTTCCACCCCTTCGCCGTGCGGTATGCCGCGAACGTCCAGAGCGATTCGGTATTTCTCCTGTTCTTCACGGCGGGGGTGGCGGTGCTCTGGCGGGCGCTGACGCTGCTCCCGAAGTGGAAGGGCGTCGGAATGTTTCCCGTCGTGGGTGTTTGCGCGGGGCTCGCATACCTGACGCGGCCGGAAGGCGTCGGCCTAGCGGCGCTGGGCGGGTTCTGGATCCTGCTCGGCTTCTGGCCGCGCCCCGGGGCGCGCCTCCGTCCGGAGTTTTTTCCACGGGCGCTTGCAGCGGTCCTCCTCGTTGCCGGCTTTCTCATCATCGCCTATCCCTATCTGAACCATATCCATCAATCGACGGGCATCTGGCAGCTCACGCAGAAGAAATCCGTGCTCCATCTGGTCGGCGTCGGAGAGCAAAAGAAGCCAAGCTGGGCCGAGGACACGGTCATGAAGCGGATCGAGGCCGACATCGGCCGGCCGCCCATCCGCCGATCAACGACCTTCGAGCGTTACGTGGGGCGGGGCGCCCGGATGCTCGTGGGCCTCGCCGAGGCGCTGACCTGGCAGCTGGTGCCCTTCCTCCTGCTCGGGCTTGCTGTCAGGGGAAGGGCGCTGTGGCGGACGCGGGGCGATCTGTACCTTCTCTCGTTCATCGCGCTCTACGGGCTCACGATCTACCGCCTCGTGGTCACGCTCGGCTACGGAAGCAAGCGGCATCTTTTCACGCTGGCGCTCCTGGCGCTCGGATGGACGGCACTGGGTCTGGTTTCGCTCGGGCCACGGCTCGAAGCTTTTCTCGCGCGTCGCGGCCTGCCGCTGGCTCGCCGGTCGGCCGCGCTGCTGCTTGCGGCTGCAGTCGTCTCGCTCCTGCCCATGACGCTCGCCATCAACGCCGGCGAGGGGATCGGCGAGCGACTTGCGGGGGAGTGGATCCGCGATCACACCGGGGCGGGATCGCGGCCTCTCGTCTTCGCCCCCCGCGAGCGCATCACCTACTACGCCGGCGCGCGCTTCCTGCCCGTCCCCGTGCGCTTCTCCTATGACGCCGTCGTCGCCTACGTCCGCGGCTACGGCGCGGACTTCGTCGTCACCTACGACGGCTCCACCGAGAGCCACTATCCGCAATTCACGACGAGCATCCGGGCGGAGGATCTCGAGCTGACGGCGAGCTTTCCGGTGCGCGAGGGGTCTGAACAGTTCTACCGCGTGTACCGGGTTCTCTACCCCGAGGGGAGGCCGGCGGCGCCGCCGCAGCTACCGCGCCGGATGTGGCGCGGGGAGTCGCCATGATTGCGCGGGTGGCGCGTTCGCGCCACATCCTGCTGGTTCTCGCGATCGCGGGCTTTCACATGCTCGTCTGGGAACGGGGCCTCGCGGGAGACGGATGGGGCTATTTCTCGACACTCGAATCGATGATCGAGGATCGCGATTTTGATCTCGGCAACAACCGCTACGAGGTGTTCAACGGGCTCTCCTACAACGCCACTGTCCAGCGCTGGGTCGCGCAGTACCCGCCGGGGCTCGCGATCTTCGATGCGCCCTTCTACATGCTGGGGAAGCTGGCCTACGCGCAGGGCTGGGTGCGCCCGGCGATCGCGCCGGGCAAGATGAGGCCTGCTTACGAGAAGGTGACTTCCGAAACCCTGGCGCTCATCATCTTCGTCGTGCTGGCCCACAACGTCTATGCCCTGCTGACGCTCCTTCTCATCTACGCCACGTTGCGCCGGCTGGCCTTCTCGCCGGAGTGGTCCGCTTTCGTGACGGCGCTTTCGTTCTTTGCGAGCCCGCTCCACTTCTACGCGCAGAACGGGATGAGCCACGCGGTGAGCTGCTTCGCCGCTGCCGCCACGGCCCGACTGCTGGCCGGGATCTGCGTCGAACCCGGCGGGCGCGCGCGCCGCTGGTTCTGGCTTGGCGTGACCGTGGGAGCGGGCGCCATCGTGCGCTACGCGAGCGCGCTGCTCTCGGCGGCTGTGGGCGTGACGCTGCTCGCCCTCTCCTGGCGGCGTCCGGCGCGCCTCGTCGCCCGGGGCCTGCTCTACTCGGCGGGGCTGCTCGCCGTCATCTGGATCCTGCCCGTCTATCTCAAGCTCCAGGTGGGCGAGTGGTTTGCATCGACCTACTCACCTCACTGGCACTTCGAGCCCAACGCGCCGCCGCTGATCAATGTCCTCGTCAATCCGCGGCACGGATTCCTGCTCTACCACCCGCTCTACTGGCTGGCACTCGCCGGGACGGCTGTGGCGCTGTTCGCCCGCGAGGGCGTCGACCGGGCGCAGCGGCTCATGGGGGGCGCCGCGCTCGCCGCCCTGATCTCACTCGGGCTCGTCTACGGATTCTGGTTCGCCTGGTGGGGGGGCGACAGCTACTCGCAGCGCTTCCTGACCGACGCGGTGCCTTTCCTCGCGCCCCCGCTCGCCCTGTTCCTGACCCGTGGACGTCGGGCGGTCCGGGTCTCCGCCGCGCTTTGCCTGACGGCGGTTTCCTACGGCTTCTTTCTTCTGTCCAACGCGGGGCTCGTCTACGACGTTGTTCCTCACGGGCCCGGGCAGACGATCTCGGACTATCGCTACGTGCTGGATCAGGGGTTGTCCCTGTCGGATGTGTCGGCCGCGCTCGCCCGGGCTTCCTTCACGCTCCCGGCCCTCCATCGCCACGCGCTGCCGCTGGGCGCGCTCGTCCTGCTCGGGCTGGGGGCCTACGCCTGGCTCGGGAGGGTTGCGCACAGGGAGGCTGCGGCAGGCGCGGCGGCGGAGGGGCGCCCATGAAGGTCGCGCTGGTCCATGACTGGCTCACGGGCATGCGGGGCGGAGAGGCGGTGCTGGAAGTTCTCTGTGAACGCTTCCCGGGCGCGCCGCTCTTCACGCTGGTGCACGTGCCCGGCAGCGTCTCGCCGCTGGTCGAGTCCCATCCGATCGTCACGAGCTTCGTGCAGCGGCTTCCGATGGCGGCGCGGCGCTACCGCTCCTATCTGCCGCTCTTCCCGGCGGCCATCGAGCGGCTCGATCTATCCCCCTTCGATCTGATCGTCAGCACCTCACACTGCGTGGCCAAGAGCGTGATTCCCCGCCCGGGCGCGCTGCACCTCAGCTACTGCCACACACCCATGCGCTATGTCTGGGATCAGTACGACCAGTACTGGGGGCGAGGGATGGCGCCGGCCTGGATGCGCGGCGCGATGGCGCTGGTCGCGCCCTGGCTGCGCCGGTGGGACGCCGCCACCGCGTCGCGGGTGGGCTTCTTCGCCGCCAATTCGCGAAACGTTGCGCAGCGCATACGCCGGCATTACGGGCGCCGGGCGGATGTGATCTACCCTCCTGTGGGCACCGGCGCTTTCCGCGTCGAGCCGGGAGGGCCGGAGCCGTACTTTCTCGTTGTTTCGGCCTTTGCCCCCTACAAGCGCGTCGATCTGGCCGTTGAAGCGTTCAACCGGATCGGCTACCCTTTGAAGGTCGTCGGTTCAGGACCGATGGAGTCCCGCCTGCGCGCAATGGCCGGCCCCAATGTCGAGTTGCTCGGATGGCGGGATCGGGGGGAGCTGGCTTCGCTCTATGCGCGCTGCCGGGCTCTCATTTTCCCCGGCGAGGAAGATTTTGGCATCGTCCCCGTCGAGGCCATGGCCGCGGGAAGGCCCGTGATCGCGCTGGGCCGGGGCGGCGCTCTGGAAACCGTGATCCCGCCCGGCCACCCTTCGGGCCGTCCCCCCACCGGCATCTTCTATCGCGAGCAGTCGGCCGACGGCCTGGTCGAGGGGCTCCGCCAGTTCGAGCGTGTCGAGGGAGATTTTGATCCCGCACTCATCCGGGAGCATGCCCTCGGCTTCGACCGCGCGGTGTTCGTGAAAGCGATGGGGGAGTTCATCGACCGGCACGTGAAAGCCTGGGAGCGGGGGAGGCGGCATGCTCAGGAAGTATAGCCAGGTATTCCTCTCCATCCTTTTCATCACCGACATGGCGGTCGTGACCGCCGCCTGGCTCCTCGCCTACGAAGTCCGGTTTCACGCCGGGTGGTTCGAACACCTGGCTCCTCTCTACGAAAAGACGCCGCGCTTCAGCGCCTATCTTGCGATCCTGCCGCTCATTCTCGCCGTCTGGGCCGTGCTCATGCGGAGGGAGGGCCTCTATCTCCCACGGCGCGTGAAGTCGCCCTCCGCGGAACTGGTGCGCATCACCCGCGTCTCCACGGTCAGCGTGTTCGTGGTCGTCGCGCTGACCTTCTTCTACCGCCCCTTCGAGATCTTCACCTACAGCCGTGTTGTGATGGGTCTCTTCTGGCTCTTCTCCTGCGTCGCCCTGACGACGTTCCGCATCGGCATGCGGCAGATTTTCCGGGAGCTGCGGCGCCGCGGTTACAACCTGCGGCATATCCTCATCGTGGGCGCCGGAGATCTCGCGCGCGAGGTGATCCGCCGCGTGAAAGCGCACCCAGAGGTCGGGCTCTCCGTGGGAGGCCTGCTCGCCGGCGACATGTCGAAGGTGGGGAAGACGATCGACGGGATACCGGTGCTAGGCGTCTACGAAGACGTACAACGGGTGCTGCAGGGGCGCGGCATCGACCAGGTGGTGATCGCCCTCCCGGCCGACGCCCACGATCGCTTGGACTCGGTCCTGAAGTTCATGGGCGAGGAGATGGTCGACGTGCGCGTGGTGCCCGACCTCTATCACCACATGAAGCTCCGCGCAGGCGTCGAGGACTTCGACGGCCTCCCCATGGTGCGCATTCAGGATTCGCCCATGGCGGGATGGAACCGCGTGGTGAAGCGCCTCTTCGACATCGCCGTCTCGGGCGCCATGCTGCTCGTGGCGGCGCCGTTCATGCTGCTCGTGGCGGGGATGATCAAGCTCCTGACGCCGGGTCCGGTGTTCTTCCGACAGACCCGGATGGGCTTCGACGGGCGCTGTTTCGACATGATCAAGTTCCGGACGATGCGCGTGAACGCGGAGGCCGGCACCGGCGCCGTCTGGGCCAAAGAGGACGACCCCCGCCGCACGCCGCTCGGGCGAGTCCTGAGGAAGCTTTCGCTCGACGAGCTTCCGCAGCTTCTGAACGTCCTCCGGGGCGACATGAGCATGGTGGGGCCCCGCCCGGAACGGCCCGAGCTTATCGAGCAGTTCAAGAAGCAGATTCCGAAGTACATGCTGCGCCACAAGGTCAAGGCGGGGCTCACGGGGCTGGCGCAGGTCCGAGGCCTCCGCGGCAACACCTCGCTCGAGAAGCGCATCGACAGCGACCTCTACTACATCGAGCATTGGTCGCTAAGCGCCGATATCGAAATCCTGCTTCGCACCGTCCCGGCCGTGCTGCTCGGGAAAGGCGCGCACTAGCCCCCTGCAACCGATCCGGCCACCCCGCCGGCAGCCCGCGAGATCCAAGCTTTGAAGAAAAAGAGGAAAGCAACCCCCGCTTTCAAGGAGAGCCTGGGCCATCTGCGGCGAGGCTCCACCCAGGTAGTCAAGAAGCCCTGGGGCTCCGAGCTCATCTGGGCGCGCGCGCCGAAGTACGTGGGGAAGATCCTGCGGATCAAGAAGGGCGGCCGGCTGTCCCTTCAGTACCACCGCTGGAAGGACGAAACGATTCACATGCTCTCCGGCACGATGGATTTCGAGGTTTCCGAGCGCGGCCGCATGATCACGCGCCGCCTGCGAAAGGGAGAGGGATACCGGATCCGGCCCGGCACGAAGCACCGCATGACCGCGGTCTCGGACTGCGAGGTGCTCGAGGTTTCCACGCCGCAGCTCATGGACGTCGTCCGGCTCGAGGATGCCTACGGGCGCACTGGAACGCGCGCCCCCTGACGGAGTAATCCTGACATGATCCGAAGCATGACCGGGTTTGGCACGGCCACTTTCGAGACGGGCGGAGTTCGTTTCAGCGTCGAGATGCGCTCTGTCAACCATCGCCACTCCGATGTGCGTGTGCGCTTGCCGCGCCGTTTTGCCGAAATCGAATCCCGGCTGGCCGGGCAGGTGCAGCAGGCCGTTTCCCGCGGGAAGGTCGACGTCACCGTCTCGGCAGCCGACGGCGGCGAAGCGCCCCAGGTGCTCGAGCTGAACGCGCCGCTG
>JAUYMQ010000106.1 GCA_030698575.1 Deltaproteobacteria bacterium | reverse complement strand
GGCGATCCGGAGCCGATCACATACGCCATCGAAGCCGTCCGCGCGCTCATCGGCAAGAAACCGATCTTTGGAATCTGCCTGGGGCACCAGATCCTCGGCCTGGCGCTCGGCGGAAAAACCTTCAAGCTGAAGTTCGGCCATCACGGCGGAAACCACCCGGTCATGGATCAGGAAACGGGCAAGGTCGAGATTACCGCCCAGAACCACGGCTTCGCCCTCGATATGAAAAGCTTCGAGAAGCGCGCCGACGTCGAGCTGACGCATCTCAATCTGAACGATAATACGGTGGAAGGGCTGCGGCACCGATCGCTCCCCATCTTCAGCGTTCAGTACCACCCGGAAGCGAGCCCTGGCCCACACGACCCCGACTACCTCTTCGATCGCTTCGTGGATCTCGTCGAAACGGGGCGATCCGGGAGTGATGAATCAGCGCCGCCCCGGACCAGCCCGTGACGTTCAACGGCCCGTCCCTCGAGACGGAGGGCGAATGAGCCAGGTCAAGGCCCAGCTTGATGCAGCGGTCAAGGCCATGACGGCCAAGCCCCATGCCGCCGATCTGGAATCGGCGCGAAAGGAATACTTCGGGGTCACCGGGGAGGTCTACGAGGACGATCCGTCTTTCGAGGTGCGGATGATCCTCTTCCTCGAGTGGTACGTGCTCGACCGGCCGCTCGCGCGCGGGGTGGTTCCGATCCGGGCCTACCTCGAGGAGAATGCCGAGAGTCTCGGCCCCGGGGAGCGAGAGGCGGTCGATGCGCTCCTGAGGCACCGCCACGGGATTTTCAAAATCAAGAAGACCAAGCCGCCCTTCCTCTCGCTGAAGGATTTCTGGGACGGGAAGACGCTCAAGGTCGAGGACATCGACGTGGCGCGTTCGTTTCAGGCCGGGGACATCGTCGACGCCCGCATTGTCAACTTTGAGGGCAAGAACTGGTTTGCGGAAGGGATCCTCTGCCATCCGCGCGCCTCTGAAGGCTTCATCAAGGCTGAACTGAAGGCACTGCGGATAGAGGGGGGTACGGGGCCGGGCGAGTTCACGCTCAGGCTGGCCGGGATGCTGCGGAAGTACGAGCGCTACAGGGGAATCAAGCCGGAGAACATCTACCGGAACGCCTAGGGGAACGCGGAAAGATGCCCAAGCGGACGGATATAGAAACGATAATGCTCATCGGGTCGGGACCGATCGTCATCGGCCAGGCCTGCGAGTTCGACTATTCGGGCACGCAGGCCTGCAAAGCGCTCCGGGAAGAGGGGTACCGGATAGTGCTGGTGAATTCCAATCCGGCCACGATCATGACCGATCCGGACTTCGCCGACCGCACCTACATTGAGCCCATCGTTCCGTCGGTGGTCGCCAAAATCATCGAGCGCGAGCGGCCCGACGCCCTTTTGCCCACGCTCGGCGGGCAGACGGCGCTCAACACGGCGGTGTCGCTGTTCGAGATGGGCGTCCTCGACAAGTACAACGTCGAGCTGATCGGCGCCTCGATCGAGGCGATCAAGAAAGCCGAGGATCGCCAGCTCTTCAAGGAGGCCATGCTGCGAATTGGCCTCGATCTTCCGGCAAGCCGCTACGCCCGGTCGATGGACGACGCGCTGGAGGCTATCGGCGAGATCGGCTATCCGGCAATCATCCGCCCCAGCTTCACCCTCGGGGGGACCGGAGGGTCCGTTGCTTACAACCGGGAGGAATACGAGAGCAACGTGGCCTGGGGTCTCTCGGCAAGCCCCCGCGGGGAAATCCTCGTGGAGGAGAGCGTGCTCGGCTGGAAGGAGTACGAACTCGAGGTGATGCGGGATCGCAAGGGCAACGTCGTCATCATCTGTTCCATCGAGAACTTTGATCCGATGGGCGTGCACACCGGCGACAGCATCACCGTCGCGCCGGCGCAAACGCTCACCGACAAGGAGTACCAGGTGATGCGCGACGCCTCGATCGCGATCATGAGGGAGATCGGGGTCGACACCGGGGGCTCGAACATCCAGTTCGGCGTCAATCCCCGCGATGGCAGGCTGGTCGTCATCGAGATGAACCCCCGGGTGTCGCGTTCGTCCGCTCTCGCCAGCAAGGCGACCGGATTCCCCATCGCAAAGATCGCGGCGAAGCTCGCCGTGGGATACACCCTCGACGAGATTCCGAACGACATCACCCGCGAAACGCCCGCCTGCTTCGAGCCGACCATCGATTACGTCGTCACCAAGATCCCCCGCTTTACGTTCGAGAAATTTCCCCAGGCGGAGCCGGTCCTGACCACCCAGATGAAGAGCGTCGGCGAAGTGATGGCCATGGGGCGGACTTTCAAGGAATCGCTCCAGAAGGCCATCCGCTCCCTGGAGATCGATCACTACGGCTTCGAGGAGGCGCGGTTCCCGGGAGAGGAAGAGGCGACTGTGTCGGACGTTCGCGGCCCCCGCACCTTGCGGGAGCACCTGCGGATTCCAAATCCCGATCGGCTCTGGGCCATTGCGCAGGCCTTCCGGGAGGGGTGGTCGCTCGACGACGTCACCGCCCAGACTGCTATCGATCCCTGGTTCCTCTCCCACATCCAGGCGATCGTGAAGATGGAATCCCACCTGGCCGAGGATCTTCCGGCGCTGCTCGACGGGCGTTCGCCGGAGAACGGGATGAGCGCGGAGGCACTGCTCCGGGAGGCCAAGGCGGCCGGGATGTCGGACCGACGCCTTGCCGGGCTTGCCGGGTGTTCCGAGGAAGAGCTTCGGGCGCTCCGGTGGAAGCATGGCGTGCGCCCGGTCTACAAAATGGTGGACACCTGTGGCGCGGAATTCGTGGCTCACACCCCTTACCTTTACTCCACCTACGAGCTGGAGGACGAGGCTCCGCCCACCGGGCGGCCCAAGATCATCATCCTGGGCGGCGGCCCCAACCGCATAGGACAGGGGATCGAGTTCGATTACTGCTGCGTGCATGGGGCCTTCGCGCTCCGTGAAGACGGCTATGAAGCCATCATGGTCAACTGCAATCCTGAGACCGTCTCGACCGACTACGACACCTCCGATCGCCTCTACTTCGAGCCACTGACCCTGGAGGACGTGCTGGAGCTCGTTCACCGGGAGCGCCCGGTGGGGGTTATCGTTCAGTTCGGGGGACAGACGCCGCTCAAGCTGGCCGTTCCACTGGAGCGCGCAGGAGTGCCGATAATCGGCACTCCGCCCGACGCGATCGATCGGGCCGAGGATCGCGAGCGCTTCCAGAAGCTTCTGACGAAACTCGGCCTCAAGCAGGCTGACAACGGTGTGGCCCGCAGCGTGGATGAGGCGCTCGCGGAAGCCGCCCGGATCGGCTTTCCGCTGATCCTGCGCCCGTCTTACGTGCTGGGCGGCCGCGCCATGGAGATCATCCACGATGACACCGGGCTGCGCCGTTACATGGAGCGGGCTATCGCGGCTTCGCCCGATCATCCCGTGCTCATCGATAAGTTCCTGGCCGACGCCACCGAGGTGGACGTCGACGCGGTGGCCGACGGCGAGCAGGTGCTCGTGGGCGGCATCATGGAGCACATTGAGGAGGCCGGGGTTCACTCGGGCGACAGCGCCTGTTCGCTGCCGCCGTACTCGCTCAAGCAGGAGACGATCGAGGAGATCAAGACGCAGACCCGCGCCCTGGCGCTCGAGCTGGGTGTGGTGGGCCTCATGAACGTCCAGTTCGCCGTGAAGGAAGGCGAGGTCTACATCCTCGAAGTGAACCCCCGGGCCTCCCGCACCGCGCCCTTCGTGAGCAAAGCCACGGGCATCGAGCTGGTGAAGATTGCCGCCCGCGTGATGGCGGGAAAGAAGCTCCGCGATATGGGTCCTCCGCGCGAAGTTACCCCGGCCCACGTATCCGTGAAGGAGGCGGTCTTCCCCTTCGTGAAATTCAGCGATGTCGACACCATCCTCGGCCCCGAGATGAAAAGCACGGGGGAGGTCATGGGGATCGACTCCGATTTCGGCAAGGCTTTCGCCAAGGCGCAGATTGCCGCGGGGGTGAACCTCCCGCTTTCGGGGGTGGTCTTCGTGAGCGTGAAGGACGCCGACAAGGAGGCCCTTGCGCCGATCGCGAAGAAGCTTCTGTCGCATGAGTTCCGTATCATCGCCACGGCGGGAACGGCCGCCTACCTTGCCGCGCAAGGCGTTGCCTGTGAACCGGTCTACAAGGTGCACGAGGGGAGGCCGCACGTGGTCGATCGGATCAAGAACGGCGACGTGGGCATGGTCATCAACACGGCGAGCGATTCGCAATCGGTGCGCGACTCCTTTTCGCTCCGACGGGCAGCGCTGATGCACGGGGTCAGCTACTTCACTACCATCGCGGGCGCCCGGGCCGTGGCCGAGGCGATCGGCTCTCTCCGGAAGAAAGAGCTGGACGTCATCTCCCTTCAGGAACACCACGCCAGGCTGTAAGGGGTTGCCGAACGCCGCATGTCATTGCGAGGAGCGAAGCGACGAAGCAATCCCCCTCGCCTCCGCCCCGAGGCCGCGTCTTGGA
>JAUYMQ010000101.1 GCA_030698575.1 Deltaproteobacteria bacterium | reverse complement strand
CGCGATCGAGCATCGCCTCGTCGAGCCCGAGGTCGCCCGCGAGCCTGATCATCCAGAGCCCGCTCTCGGAGAGATCGGCCACGCCATAGCGGTCGTCGAGCCGGGTGCCGCGCGCGCCCGTCGCCCAGGCGGGTCGATCGGGCGCGCCGGTATAAACGGCCGGAAAAAGGCCCTTCGATTCGGGTGCGGCGAGCGCCAGGCGGACGATCTCGCGGGCGGCGCCCATGAGCTTCTCGTCGCCCCAGCGCTCCGCGAAGTGGGCCATGCCGTAGGCCGTGCGGAGCGCATTGGCGCCCGCTCCGAAGTGCAGATGATTCAGGGCGCGGTCGGCGCTTGCCCGCAGCAGCGACGCCCGTTCGCGCCAGGGCACGTGGCGCGCGAGCGCGGAGCGCAAACGGGTCGGCCAGGGGCGGCGGGGGGACGGCGGCGCAGCGCCCTCCCGGGGCTCCCGGTGCGGCGCGGCCACTGCGAATGCGCCCGCGGGGCCTTCCTCGATGAAGACGTCGCGCCAGAGCCCGTAGCGATCGAACGCGGCGTCGTAGGCGTAACGCGCATAGTCGTCGAGTGGCAGTGTCTGCAGCGCGAGATCGTCGAGCCGGCTCGACCCGAATCGGGACCAGGCGACCCGCAGCACCCTGCCAAGCCCCGCGTGCGGCTCGGCTTCGCCCGACAGAACGATCAGGAACGAGAGCGTCGCGACGTCGTGATCGGGGAGGAGCGTTCCCTCCGCGGGGCGGCGCTCGAGAAGCCCGGGCGCGGCCGCGCGCCCCGCGGCGTATCCCGCGCGGAGCGTCGCGGGGCGCTCGTAGGCGAGGATGGGCGGGAAGGGCTGATCACCCTCGAGCGCGTCGACGTCCCCGAGGAGCGCCGCCAGACGCCCTTCCGACTGCAATGCGATGCAGGGCGTGCCGAGCGCGTCGGGGGCCAGGGCGTGGCCGGCCTTACCGGGTATCAAGGGGAGCCAGAGGTGCGCGGGATTGTCGCGGCGGCCGAGATCGAAGGCGTGGTAGGCGTGCTCGAAGCCCGAGAGGCGGAGCGGGCGCAGGGCCGTGAGCCGCGAGACGACCGACAGGAAGCCGTCCCCCGGGGTGATCGTCGTCTCGACGTGGACGTTCTCGTCCTCGGCGAGGGCCTCGTACCCTCCGTCAGGGAGCGGCCGGGCGCTCCGGTAGGCGAGATGACGGGCGCGGCCGTCCACCACGAGGCGCAGGTCGCGGCCCTCGCCCGAGAGCGCGGCGGTTCCCGAGGCCCCGCCCGCCGTGATGCGCTGGCTCAGGGTATCGGGTTTTCCGACAAAGGCGATTTGAGGGGCGTCAGGCATGGATTCCGGATGGGTTCCGGACGGCCTCAGCGAACCGCGATTCCCACCTCTTCGATGCCGGCATCGCGCACGATGCCGAGGACGCGGACGACGTTGCCGTGATCGATACGGCGGTCGGCGCGCAGCACGGCGCCCTTGACCTTGCCCGCCTCGGTGTCCTGGTGGAGCGTGCGATCGAGTTCCTCGAGCGTGACGACCTCGCCGTTCAGCGCGATCTGGGCGTTCTCGTCCAGCTCAATCGTGTACTTCAGCTGCTTCTCTTCCGTGGCCGCCGCCCTTGCCTCGGGCAGCTCGATGTCGAGCCGCCGCGTGAAGTCGGCGAAGGTCGTCGTCAGCATGAAGAAGATCAGCAGCAGGAACACCACGTCAATGAGCGAGGTGAGCTGGATGCTGGCGTCGTCGTCATCGCCGCCCTGCTGGAAACGCATGGGAGTCTCCCTGGAGATTTGCTTGAGAACCGATGCCGGTTCTAGTCGACCACGCCCGCCTTCGGCGTCATGTCTCCGCCGGCGACCTCGTGTCGGGCGCCGCCGGCCGCGCGCCCGGTATTCGCGACGGGCTCGCCGCGCCACTGCGCGAGATCCTGCATGAGGTTCACGGCGATCTCTTCCATCTCGAGAACGCGCATCTCGACCTTGCGCTTCAGGTAGAAGTACGCGGCGAGCGTGGGGATGCCAACCATGAGGCCGTAGGCCGTCGTGATGAGCGCCTCCGAGATGCCCGACGCCACGAGGCCCGGATTGCCCGACGTGCCATAGAGGGCGATCGCGTCGAAGCTCTTGATCATGCCGAGCACGGTCCCGAAAAGCCCCAGCATGGGCGCCACGTTCGCCAGGAAGCCGAGGAACATGAGGTTCTTCCGGAGAAGCGTGGCCTCGTGCTGGCCCGCCGTCTCGATGGCGTTCTCGACCTGCTCGAGCCCCAGATCGAATCGCAGGAGTCCGGCACGCAGCACCCGGCTAATAGCGCTGTCGTGGGACTGGCACACCTCGATTGCCGCGTCGGTAGCCCGCCGGTACCAGTGCCGTTTGATCTCTTCGAGAAATCCGGTGGAGATGATCTTGCTCTCGCGCAGGTTCCAGACGCGCTCGAACACGATGGCCAGCGCCAGGATCGACACGAGCAGGATGAAATACATGGTGATCCCGCCCTTGCGGAAGAGCCCGAAGACCGTCTGCGCGGGTGCTTCCTCCCCTTCCTCGCCGGGCAGTTGAATCCCCTCGGATGTTGCCGGGAAGCCCGGCGCCACCGCCACCTCGGCCGCCTGGCCCTGCGGGGCGGCTTGCTGCGCCCCCGGCTGTGCGAATGCCGCGCCCCCCATGGCGAGCGACGCGGCGAGCACGAGCGCCGCCAGCCACAAGCCGGCGAAGCGGCGTCCCGGTTGAATCTCGATGAGCATCTTCACACCTTCCTCCTTGACGTTTACGCGCGGAACCCGATGCGCGGGGGCGCCCTCAGCTGCCGGACAGCTTCCTGAAATCCCGCTTCTCGACGTCGACGCTGGGCGCGGCGCTGTCGGGTGTTTTCTGGGCGCGCAGGTACGCTCCGCTAATCTCACGGCGGACGACCTTGCCGCCCTCGTAGTAAGCCGAAACATCCGCGCGGCCGTCGCCGTTCAGATCCCGATCCTCGCGCACCTTGCCGCCCGAAGATGCGAGCACGGTGACGAGCTCTACCTGGCCGTCCCCGTCGCCGTCACGCTCTTCGCGGACCACGCGCGCCCCCTGCTCGTCATAAACGCGCGTCAGGATACCATCCTGATCCAGGATCTCCGACCGCATTATCCGGTCGCCCTTCATGAAGTCGCTTCTCTCGAACTTGCCGTCCCGGTCCTCGTCGTACTCCACGCGGGCCACCTGGCCCTTCCTGTAATGCCGGGCCTCATCGATCTTCCCGTCCGCGTCGCGGTCCCAGGCCTCCTTCGAAAGATCGCCGCCGAGATAGTACCACCAGTGATCCGACTGGCCGTCGCCGTTGTCGTCGGCCTCGCGCTTGCGCTTCACCCCGGCGTCGAACTCCGTCTTTTCGGCCACCTGGCCGGTGTCGCCGCGATACTGGACCTCGGAGGTGGGGAGCCCCTCTTCGCGGGAGAAGCTGGAGGTGAAGTCCGACTTTCCGTCGTGGTCGCTGTCGCGGGTGACCCGCGTGATCCGCCCCTCGGTGACGGTGAACCAGGTGTCGGGCGCGCCGTCGCCGTCGCTGTCGAGCGCCAGCTCCTTCTCGCCGAGCGGGCGCTGGGCGGGCAGCGGCCGCGGACCCGGGGTGAGGCCCGGCTGGATCGGCGCGAACACGCCCGGGGGTGTGTACGGCGCGGGGGCGATGCCGCCCCCGTAACGCTGGCTGCCTCCGTAGGTTGTACTCGGATAGCTTGGCGCCGGTGAACCGATGCCGGCCGCCGGGGGCGGGTAGGCCGCCGGAGGCGTTGCCGTTGTGACGGCGCCGGGCGAGGCCCCTGGTGTCGATGGGTATCGCGGGGCCTGCGGCGGGTAACCCCTAGCCTGCGGCGGGTAGGCAGGCGCGGGAGCGGGCGGCGGCGTGTAGCCCGGTCCCCAGGTGGGCGCGGTGCTGCCGTAGCGGGGCGGGGGACCCGTGGGCCTGGGAACGCCGCCGGGCAAGGGCAGGGCGCCCGGCACGGGCACGCTGTCAGGCATGTTGGCCGGCACCCTGCTCGCGCCCTGGATGACGTAGCCGCCCCCCTGGACGGCGGGCCCCGGCGAAGCGCAGCCGGCAACCAATGGCAGACTGATCGCGGCGGAGGCGATGAACCAGAGCGTCCACGGGGCTCGCGCGCTCATGCGCCCCTCCCGCTCGCGCCGGTTTTGGGGGCGCCCGAGGGCGACGGCGCCGC
>JAUYMQ010000100.1 GCA_030698575.1 Deltaproteobacteria bacterium | reverse complement strand
GGTGACAGTCATGTTGTGGCGGAAGGCCACCATCTTGATACAGTACTTGTACCACATGAGGTAGTCGGCCATTTTCGTGAGGGGCGAGAACTTCATGTCGATTTCGGCCTGGCCGGCCGTCGCTACTTCGTGATGCTGCGCCTCGACAACGATCCCGACCTTCTGCATCTCGAGCACCATCTCTGTGCGCAAGTCCTGGAAGCGGTCCATCGGGGGAACCGGGAAATAGCCTTCCTTGTAGCGGGGCTTGTAGCCGAGGTTAGGCTTCTCGTCCTTCCCGGTGTTCCAGTTCGCCTCGATCGAATCGATGTAATAGAAGGCGTGCTCGGGACTGTTCGCAAAGCGGACGTCGTTCAGGATGAAAAACTCGGCCTCGGGGCCGAAGTAGATCGTGTCGGCGATTCCCGTCGACCGGACGTAGGCCTCGGCCTTCTGGGCGATGTTGCGCGGGTCACGCGAGTACCTCTCGCGGGTGATCGGGTCGACGATGTCGCAGATCATCGTGAGCGTGGGATGCTGGCAGAACGGGTCCATGACGGCTGTCGTGCCATCAGGAACGACGAGCATGTCGCTCGCATGAATGGGCTGCCAGCCCCGGATGCTGGAACCATCGAAACCGAAACCATCCTCGAAACTTCCTTCGTTCAGCTCATCGATCGGCACCGAGAAATGCTGCCACAAGCCCGGAAAATCCATGAACCTGAGATCCAGCATGACGGCACTGTTCTTCTTGGCAAACGCGAGTACCTCTTTCGGGGTCATCTTCTTTTTCTCCTTCTTCGATCCAATGTACTCGGGTCCCGATCCGGGAGAGCAGGCCGAGAATTCACTATTCGCTGTCATACAAACCGGGCGTGGCACGCCGGCATTCGGCGTTTCGAACCCGGCGCCGCCGCGCTCCCCTAGAGCGCCTCGTCTCCCTTCTCGCCGGTCCGGATGCGGAGCACCTCGTCGACCGCGGTGACGAAAATCTTCCCGTCACCGATTCGTCCCGTTTTCGCGGCGTTCTGAATGGTGTCGATCACCCGCTGGACGAGATCGTCCTTAACAATGATTTCCATCTTGATCTTGGGAAGAAAGTCGACGACGTACTCCGCGCCGCGGTAAAGCTCGGTGTGCCCCTTCTGTCGTCCGAAGCCCTTCACCTCGCTCACTGTCATCCCCTGGACCCCGATCTCCCCGAGCGCTTCCTTGACCTCATCCAGCTTGAACGGCTTGATGATGGCCTCCACTTTCTTCATCGATCTTTCCTCCTGCCTTCGCACCGCAGAGGCTCGCGTTCGGCCTTTCGGCCCCCGACATCCTCCCGCAGCGAACCCGGCGATTCCTATCACAAAGGCGTTTCAACTGTCCATGAGGGCCCGGGGCTGCCGGTACCGATCCCGCTCCGGCAGAGCGCACCCGGCCTGAAAACGCCCGGCTTCCATCGGCCTTCGTCGATGCACCGAAGGGACGGCGCCTTGCGCTCGCCGCCCCTCCGAAGCGGATCAGACTGCCCCTCAGGGCGTGCTGCGGGCAGGTATTCCCAGCGCCGCGGGCTTCTCCACGCTGGGCTGATGGCTGCCCACCATGCCCATGACCGAGCCACCGAAACCCGCGCCGGTGTAGGCCTGTTCGCTGTGCTGTGTGATGTCGAGCCCCATGACCTCGTCCTCGTCGTTGACGCGGAGTCCAACGATCATGTCGGTGATCTTCAGCAGCACGAAGGTGCCCACGCCGCAGAAGATCCAGGTAGCCAGGACCGCCTTGAGCTGGGTGAGCAGCAGGCCCGGATTGCCGTGGATGAGCCCGTTGCTCCCGCCGTCGTTCATGGCTGTCCAGGCAAACACGCCCGTCGCCAGAGCTCCCCAGGTCCCGCCGACGCCGTGCACGCCAACCACGTCGAGCGCGTCGTCATAGCCGAACCTGGCCTTCAGGTTCACTGCCCCGTAGCACAGACCGCCCGCAACGACTCCGATGAGCATGGCGGCCATAGGGCTCACGAAGCCCGCCGCCGGCGTAATGGCCACCAGGCCCGCCACCGCACCGGAGGCTACACCGAGCATTGTCGGCTTGCCGCGGTGGATCCACTCTGTGAACATCCATCCGAGCACCGCGGCGCCGGTCGCCGTATTCGTCGTGATGAACGCCGTTGCCGCGAGACTGTTCGAGGCGAGCGCGCTTCCCGAGTTGAAGCCGAACCAGCCCACCCACAGCAGGCCGGCTCCGAGGACGGAGTAGGCGAGATTGTGCGGAGGCATGGGCTCGGAACCGTGGCCACGGCGGCGGCCGAGCAGTATCGCGGCAACCAGCGCGCTCACGCCCGAGGAGATGTGCACGACCGTGCCCCCCGCGAAGTCCAGGGCTCCCCACTTCTCGGCGATCCAGCCGCCGCCCCACACCCAGTGACAGAGCGGCGCGTAGATGAACGTGGCCCAGAGAATCATGAAGAGCAAGTAAGCCTTGAACTTCATCCGCTCCGCGATGGCGCCGCTTATGAGCGCCGGCGTGATGATCGCGAACATGAGCTGGAAGACCACGAAGGCATAAGTCGGTATCGACCCCGAGACGTCATTCGGCCCGATCCCTTTCAGCCCGAGATGGGTCAGCGGGTTGCCGAACAGCCCCGCGACGTCCGGACCGAAGGCGATCGAGTAGCCGCAGAGGATCCAGGATACCGACACAATACCCATCATCACGAAGCTGTGCATGAGCGTCGAGAGCACGTTCTTTCCCCGGACCAGGCCGCCGTAAAAGAAGGCCAGGCCGGGAACGGTCATCATCAGAACGAGCGCCGACGAGGTGAGAATCCACGCCGTGTCACCGCTGTCCACCACAGCCTCTTCCTGGGCCAGCGCCGCTACGGGAAGCAAAATCGTCAGCAGCGCCCCGAATGCGGTTGCGCTGAGTATTCGTTCAAGGCGCCTCACGTCTACCTCCTGTCAGGGGCCCGACCTTTCCGGCTCGATTGTCCGGCGCCAGGCCCGCCTCGTCGTCCCCGAGGGTCGATGGACTGGAACAGATATGTGAACCCCGCTCTCCCCAAAGCAATGTCCGTGCCAGACCCGGAAGTCCAAAAAACTCTTGATTTACAAGACCTTTTTGTGCCGGCCGCCGGGTGTGCCCTGCGCAGGCCAGAGGCAGCTGCACAGTTTTTAAGCAGCATCGGGACGCCCCGCACGGACGGCCGGGCAACTCCCGGAGCGGTTTGGGAGGCCCAAAGCAAAGGCAGGCCCGAAGGCCTGCCTTTCCGCGGCGGGCTCGACCGCCCACCCTCGCTCGGTTGTGTCGCGACGGACTAGAGCGCCTCCACCCCGTGCTCGCCGGTCCGTATGCGAATCGCCTGCTCGACGGTGTGCACGAAAATCTTGCCGTCCCCGATCCTGCCAGTCCGGGCGGCCTTCTCGATGAGTTCCATCGCCTCGGGAACGCGGCCGTCGTCGAGGACAACCTCGATGCGGAGTTTCGGTAGAAAGTCCACCACGTACTCTGCACCGCGGTAGAGCTCCGTGTGCCCCTTCTGCCGGCCGAAGCCCTTCACTTCGCTTACCGTGAGGCCCTGAACGCCGAACTGTTGTAGCGCTTCCTTCACGGCGTCCAGCTTGAAGGGCTTTATGATCGCTTCGATCTTTTTCATTACGTCTCCCGCGGTGTCTCGCCGGTTCGTCGAATCAGGCCTTCCCAATCAGGTCAAGGGAAGAGGTATGCAACTTCGCCGAACACCGTCTCCTGGTGATTGGCCGGCTGGGATCCCTGCAGAAAATACTTATCGCTCGAATGATCGGTGCGGAACTCGAGGCGCGCGAGGAGCTTCGGCGTCACCCAGAAGGCGGGAGTGACCGAGAACTCCCACAGGTCCTGAGACAAGCCCGTGCGCGATCCGTCGGCGTCCACGAAGTACTCGGCGCGGCCTGCAAGCCCGAACCGGTCGGTGAACTGGTAGTTCGCCACCAGCGCGCCGCCGTACCAGTCGGCCACCGTCTTGCTGTTATAGGACTGATCTACGGCGGTGATCATATTGGAGGAGAATGGTGGAACCGCGTTGGGGTCGGGCTCCGTCACGTAGATGATGTTCTCGTGGGTAACGGTGACGCCCGACTCGTGGCCCCAGTCGAAGTTGCCGATCAAGGTCAGCTTGTCCGTCGGGGTCCAGTTCGCCACGACGTCCACCACGCCGCGCTTGCGCCGCTCGATACCCACCTGCTCCGGTCCCCAGATACCGTTCACCGAGAGGGAAAAGTCGTCGTTCGGCGACCAGGCCACCTGGCCCTCATAGCTGTAGCCGTGGTTCAGGTCATCGTTGTTGTCCCAGCCGTTGTTCACGCCCGCCGTTACGCTGATCTTGTCGGTGAGGGGATAGGTCGCGCGAATGCCGGTATGCGTAAAGGGAATCGCGAAGCCGAAGAGAATGGATCGGCTGATGTTGTAGTTGAGCGGGCTCTCGATGACCTCCGCGCCGAGGAGCGTCACGAACTTGCCGGCGTAGATGTCGAGCCCGTCGCCGAGGTCGGCCTTGTAGGTCACGTAGGCCTGCTCCAGTTCGAAGTCGTCGAGCCCCGTGCTTCCAGTGGGAACGTCCGAGGTAGCGTTTCCGAGAAGGCGTCCCGTCTCGCCGCTCAGAATGTCCACGCGGAAGCCGGCCCGGCTCTCGTTCGAGGTCGGCTTCTCGAACACCAGCTTGAAGGCCGAGTTGTTGAAGCTGTGCGAGTTGGTCTCGAACACGCCGAGCCGCCGTGTCTGATCGCTCGGGTTTGTCAGCGTGTCCGTGAAGATGGTCGAAACGTAGCCGGAAACCTCGACGTCTTTTACGAAGTTGTAGGCCGACATGCCGGTGAGATCCTCGTTCGTCTTCTGCACCTGGCCCTCGAGCGACTTGATCTGGCTGTCCTTCTCCGCGTTCCGCAGTTCCAGGGTGTTGGTTTTCTGCTGGAGCGCCCGGATCTCGCTCTTCATGTTCTGGAACTCTTTGACCATCTCGGTGTTCGACGGATCACCGGCCCACGCGGCTGGAACAAGAACGGCGGTCGTCGCCAAGCTGGTTGCAACGACGACCCCCCGGCGAAACGCCTTCATTGCGCTTCCGATCGTTGCCTTTCCGAGCGTCTCCATTGAATCTCCTCCCCTTGGCTTCCCGTGGATTCAGGCGTCGACACACTCGTCACGCGCTCCCCGGCGGCTCCCGGTGCAAAACACGGTCTGTTCAGCAAGAAGCGTGCCGATGTCTGCCGCTTGTCGATTCTTCCGGCTTGGCCGCGGTTTCGTGTACCGCACGACCGCCGCGCACCACCGGGTACCGTGATGAAATTTGAGTCACCGCCCAATATTTGGGCAGAGCGGGGGGGGGGATTCGGGCAGGAAAAAACAGCGCTCCCGGGAGGGGGCGCGTGGTATGGCGGATTTTATACACCCGCAGTGGTTCTGGATCAATACAGTTTGGGGGCAAGCCCGGCGTGGCGGAGGGGTGAGCGCCGGATCTCAGTCGAGCCGCTGAAAAATGCTGTAGCCGCCGGGGGTTTTCACCACACCGGAGATCTCGCCGGGGGCGAGCTTGCGGATGGCTTCCTCCGCCTCGCTGTCCAGATCGCCCTTGTCGAAGAAACCGAGATCGCCGCCTTTCGCCGCCGTCTGATCGATACTCCGCTCGCGGGCGAGCCGCACGAAGTCATTTCCGTCCTGAATCTCCGCGCGAACGGCCTTCGCTTCCTCCTCGGAAGGGAGCACGATCTGGCGCGCCCGCATTTTCCGCTCACTGCGGGCGGACTCGAACTCACGCTTGCGCTTGTAGGCTTCCTCGAGGTTCGCGGCAGCAACAGCGTGCGAGGGATCGAGAGACAGGATTCTCTGCAGCTCCTCGATGGCCTTCTCGAATCTTTCCTGGCGGTAGTAGATGCCCGCCAGGTTGTTATGTGAGTTCAGATCCTCCGGATTGATCTCGATGGCCCGATTAAGCTCGCGGACGGCGTCATCGACACGGCCCGTCTTGTAGTAGACGCCCGCCAGGTTGTTGATGGCCAGCGAATCCGACGGGTCGAGCCGCAGCGCCTCCTGGAGCGTCGTCGATGCCTCATCGAATCGGCCGAGATTCAAGTACAGACCTCCCAGGTTGGTGAGAGGCACGCTCGAGGCCGGCTCGAGCCGGGCGAGGCGCTTGTAGGCCCCTTCCGCATCGTCGGCGCGCCCGCCCGCCAGATAGAGCCCGGCCAGGTAGCTCAGTGCATCGCTGTCGCGCGGGTCCGTGGCCAGGACCTCCTCGAAGGCGGTCACCGCGCCCTGATCGTTTCCGGTCTGGACATAGTAGATGCCCCGCGCCTTCGGGTCGGCGGCCTGCTCGGGGCTGAGAGCGGCGACGGCCGGAGGCGCCGGCCCCCCGGGTCGCGGCGTGTCGGGCACGTTCTGAACCGAGAGCGGCATTTCCGTGGCGGCTCTCGGGAGCTGCTCCTGAGCAAGATCTTCCCCGGCGACGGCATCCGGGGGCGGGGGAAAGGCGGTGTTGCCCAGCGGAGGAAGCTCGCCATCCTGCGCCCGGGTATCCGTCTCCTCTTCCGGCGGAATGTCGAGGCGCCCAAGCATGGCCCGGTTGGATGAATCGAAGAGCCCGCTCGCGCCGCGCCCCACGTAGCGCTCGCTCACCGGCTGCTCCTCGCGCGCCACCGCCTCAGCCTGGCTTCGGCGGGTGGCCATGAGCTGCGATTGCACCGCGTCGCGCGCGGAGCGGAAACTCCGGAACTCGTCGAACAGCCCCGCAGTCACCGAATCGACCCCGCCGGCTCGTCGCCAGGCGATGATCGCCGCGTTCACATCGCCCAGCGCGAGGTAGGTCATCCCGAGCCCGTAGTGGCCCTCGGGAGATCCCGGATCCTTTCTGATTGCCTCGAGATACTGCACCCGGGCGGCGTCGTAATCTCCCAGAGCATAGAAGCGGTTCCCCTTGGAGAGAATCGCCTGCACCTCGGGCGGAACTGCCCGGGCGGGCGCCGCTTCATCTTCGCCCTCCTTCGGCGACTCCGGAACCTCCCGGCCCAGCGCTTCGCCTGCCTCACGAAGCGATTCAGGCACGTCATCGGTGGCAGCGAAAACGAGCGCGGGCACGGGCAGCGAAAAGGCGTCGGCCAGCAGGAGGAGGGCGGAGAATAGCAATGCGCGCTTCATGCTGGGGGAGAATAGAAGGCCCTGCGGGGTAGATCAAGGAGGTCCGTTGACACCGAGGCACCCTATCGCCTAGACTCCGCGCCCTATGCCCTCCCCCCACGCCACACCCGACTCAGATCGCGCCGCTATCGCTCCGCGACCCGCGCTCGTCATCTCGATCCTGATTCTCCTTTTCGCCCTGCCCGGCTGCAGCTGGGAGTGGGCCCATCGCATCTATCCGCTTCCCTTTTACGAGTCGAGCGTCACGGTGGGCGGCGCGCAGGATCGCATGCAGACCAGCCAGGGCAGGATCGCCGTGCTTCCCTTTGTCGCCGAGCAGGGCACGAACGCCGAGCGCGAGGAGGCCATCGACACGCTCCGCGCGAGCTTCGATCTGGCGCTCAGCCGGCTGCGCAGCTACGGCGTCGTGCCGCTCGCGGACGTCGACGGGCGGCTTGCGGAGGCGGGAATCACGCCCGACAAGATCCCCGGCATGAACCCGGACACGCTCGGCAGAATCACGGGCGCCGAAGTACTGCTCTACTGCGACGTGAAACGCACCCGCAACATGACGCTCTACGTCTACTCCCACACAGTTTACGAGGGGACGTTCCGACTGGTCGAGGCGAGCACCGGCGACGTGCTTTGGTCGGGGCGGCTGTGGGAAGGAGCGCGGGGAGGGATGTTCATCAATCTTTTCGTCGCTGACATCTGGATGGAGGAGCCGAAGAACAAGGACCTGCCCGCGGCCTACCGCCGCACCGCCGACGTGGCGGTTCGCAAACTCCTCGAGACCATCCCGGAGCCCCTCGATGAAACGGGCGGAAGCCTGGAGAAGGCAGCGGAGGTCGAAGGGGACGGCGGGGCCCTCGCAAGTGGGGCGGGGGGCGTTAGATGACGCGTTCCGGAACCACCACCGCGCTCGCGGTGCTGGCGCTCTTGGCGGCAGGGTGCGCCTCGGAACCGGTTTACCTGAAAACCGGCAATCCTTCCGGGCCACCGCCGTGGCGCGCGGTGCTGCTTCCCGTGATTCCGGCGAGCCCCGCTGAAGGGGAGGAAGTGCCCGACTTCAGCTACGACCTCCTGGAAGAAGTTCGCGGGTGCCTCGCGATGAAAATCCCGCAAGACGCCTATCAGTTAATTTCCCTTCCGCGCGTTGATCGCGCGATTCCGCTCAGCGAAGGGCCGGTCGAGGGCGAGGCGGAGATGGCCCGCGCCGGACAGGCGCTGGCTGCGGACCTCGTGATCCAGCCCGAACTCTTCGCCCGGGACCGAAGCTATTACCTGATCCAATCCGTGGCCCGCGTCGGGATGCGCGTGAAGATTTATGATGGAAGGACGGGCAAGCTCCTGGTTGAGTCGAGTCACGAGCAGGTCCGCAACCAGGGGCTCCAGAAGATCCCCGTCTGGACGGGAGGACTCGTCTACGGCCCGATCCGGGGACTCCTGCATGGACAGATGTTGGCGATTTGCGACAGTGTGGCCACCCGCATCGGCGAAGATCTTGCGAAGTTCTCCGACTCCGGGTTGACAGAGGCCGGTACAGCCCAGGCCGAGCCCGCCACGAACTGACCCCCCTCCAGTGCCCCCTCCCGCCTCGCCCGCTCAAGCCCTGCCCCTTCCGGACCGATGGATCGAGAGTATCCACGAGAGGTGAGGGGATGGCAGAACGGGAGCCTCGCAAGGCCAAGGGAACGCTGGTCGCCCAGCATGTTCGAATCCTGCGGCGCGCCAAGGACGAGAGCCTGCTCGAGGAATTCTCGCCCGAGATCCGTGAAGTCGTTATGTCCTACATTCTCCCCAGCTCCTGGTATCCCTACGAAGTTTACGAGCGCACGCTCGACGTCATCTTCAACAAGCTCTCTAACGCGCAGGACGACGCCGCTCGCGGAATGGGGCAGTTCATGGCCTCCTCCTTGCTCATGGGCCCCTACAGCATGTATCTGAAGCCGGGCGATCCAGCGGCGACCCTGAAGCTCTTTCCCGTCTTCTGGAAGAACTGCTTCAACTTCGGCAAGGTGAACTATGCAATACCGCCAAAGGCGGCGGCGCCGCAGGACTCGAACTATGTCGACATGGACATCGAGGATTTTCCCGATCTTCCCTACCCGCTCTATCTCATCGCGCAGGGCTTCCTGAACAAGACCGTCGAGCTGGCCGGCGGCTCCGCCACGGAGCTTGAAATGGCTGCCTGGAAGCCCGGCCTCGAGCGCTACCCCTGCCGTATCCGGTGGGAGAAGGCGCTCTCCCGCTGAAACCCTCACCTCCCGCAATCCGGTCCGGCAACCCAGCCCTCAACCCCGCCCGCAACTCCGCCGATAACCTCTGAAACGTATTCCCTGTCCCCCCGGAACCTTTCGCGCGGATGCACGGACGGAATGACACCTCACTGTCCAGCCTGTGACGCCAGCTGGGAGACGGCCGACGAGTCGCTCGCGCCCGACGCCCTGGCTCGCTGCCCCTTTTGCCGGACGATCTTCGATCCGCGGGCGCCCGAGCGCTTCGGCGGCGCGGGTGAGATCCCTCCCGATGACGAGCCCGCCCGCGATCGCTGGTTCGTCGAGGTGACCACCGGCGTTTTCGGGCCCGTCCCGCTCGCCGGCCTCATGAAGTGGATGGGCGAGGAACGGGTAGATTGGGAAGATCTCGTCTCTCAGGACGGCGGGGTCTGGCTCCCGGCCCTCGAGCAGCGCCTGCTCATCGAGCACGTGCAGGCGGCAGCCGCGACGCGGGAGGGCAGGGCGACGACGGTAGCAGCCGCGACCGCCACCGCCGACGCTCCCCCGGTCAAGATACGCCTCCAGGATGTCACGCCCCGCGACGTCCAGCGCCGTGTGCGCGCCGTGGCCGCCGGGATTATGGCCACAAGCCTCCTGTCGCTGAACGCTCCGGGGGTGGTCATCGGCGCCGGGCTCCTTGCCATGCGGTCCTGGGCGAGGCGGGCCGCACTCGTGCTTCTCGCTCTTCTTTCGCTTTCAGCGCTGGCCGGCATGACCTGGGCCGCGCTCGAGGCAGCCTGGGCGCCGCTGGCCGGCGGCATGGCGGCCATCGGACTGTCCGCGCTGGCCGCGACCGTTCTCATGAGCCGCCCGGTCCGTGCTTCCTTCCGTCCCGGGGGCGGCCTGCACGCGGCGGTCGGCCTCTCGCTTGCGGCGATCCTCTCCACTTCCCTTATCATCGGCGCATGGCGAGGGATCAGCCGCTGGGAGGAAGAGCGGCTGCTTCAGGGAGCAGCCTACGGCTACACGCTTCGCCGGCCGAACGACGACTGGCACGGGCTCGGAGCGCCCCGCCCGATCGCGGGTCAGCCGGAAGCCGATCTCGAACTCGTGCGCGCGGACGGGTTTGCGCGGATGATCGTGCTTGTTGAGGAAAACACGGGGAGTGCGGAGGCGTGTCTTTCGGAAAGCGCGAGCCGCTTGAAGGCCCTCGGCCGCGAACCGACCGTTTACCAGGAGCAGAGCGTGTCGGCGGGCGGGCTGATCGGCGCCCAGGAGGTTGTCTCCGTTTCGCTTGAGGATGGCCGGAAAAGCTTCCTCATCACCTGCTACGTGGCGGGCGGACAGCGCTATCTCCTGCTCGGCATCGCAGGCGACGGCGTCTTCGATGAGGTGCGTTCGGAGCTGACCCGCCTGGCAACCAGTTTTCGCCTCGAGGACGACGACGATCCGCTGCAGCTCGACATCCAGACACGGCCGGCTTCGGTGTACGTCCCCGAAGCGACCGAACCCGGCTCGTTGCCTGCGGTCGTTTCGCGCAGCGAGCGCGCCGTCGTCATGATCACCGCTCAGCTCGGCGATGGAAAGCGGGCCTACGGATCGGGCGCCCTCATCCGTCCCGACGGCATCGTCGTCACCAATCTTCACGTCATCGAGGGGGCCCACAAGATCATGGTGAGTGTTCCCGAGCACGGGAGCCGGCGCGCGCGGATCCTGTCGCAAGATCGTCTGAGCGATCTGGCGATCCTGCGGACGGGCGGGCGCGATCTCCCCTTCCTTTACGTCGCGGCGGCGCCGCTGCGCGCCGGGGACGACGTGATCGCCATCGGCGCGCCCATGGGGCTCATGCACACGGTCACAAAGGGGATCATCAGCTCCACCCGCCGTATGCGCAACGGCGTGGACTTCCTTCAGACCGACGTTTCCATCAATCCCGGCAATTCCGGTGGCCCGCTGCTCAACCTCCAGGGAGAGGTCGTCGGCATCAACACCTTCATCGTTCGTGAATCGGAAGAGGTCGCATTGACCGGGCTCAACTTCGCTGTCCCCTCGCGCTACATTCGCGCGCTGATCGAGGAAGTCAGCCTCTCGCTCCCAGATGCGTCTCCGGCTCGAACAGCGCTGGTCCAATCGTCGGACTAGCCGCCCCTCCCTCGACGCCCGGCGGCCCCGTCAGGAGAGATTCCCCCGCACGCCCGTTCGCCGCCAGGTCGCGCCGGCCGGCAGGACGTCGGCCAGCCCTTCGACTTGCTCCGCTTCGATCACGACAAGAAACTCCAGCCGCCCGGCGGCAGCCGCCCGCGACGTGATGACCGAAGCTCCCCGGTCGCGCAGCAGCGCCCGCAGATCGGAGAGATCGGCATCGTCCCTCACCTCGATGCTGACGTTCAGCAGATCGCTCACGTTCCACCGCCTCCGCGCGGGTCATCGCGACGCGCAGCTGAGGGGCGCTGAAGCAATCCCCCGGCCCCACCCCCACCGCTCGTCCGCCCGGCCAGCCGCCTGAGCAGCGTCAGGTTTTCGATGTCCATGCCGAATCCGTCGTCTCCTTTCGGCGTTTCGAGGATCATCGGCGTCGCCCGGAACCGGCTGTCGGAAACGATCAGGCGAAAGGCTTCCTGTCCAATGAAGCCCCGGCCGATATGCTCGTGCCGGTCCACGCGACAGCCCAGATCCTTCTTGCAGTCGTTCAGGTGGAAGGCCTTCACGCGGCGAAATCCAAGAACTCGCCCGATCTCCTTCATGGTTGCGGCGTAGCCTTTCGCATCACGAAAATCATAGCCCGCCGCAAAGAGATGGCAGGTGTCGATGCAGACGCCAAGCCGCCCGGGCTCATCCACCGCATCGATGATCCGCGCGAGATGCTCCAGCCGGTGGCCAACCACGGTTCCCTGCCCGGCCGTGTTCTCGAGGAGGATCCTCACGCGGAAGCCGGAGGTGCGGCCGTGCACATCGTCGATGCACTCGGCGATCCGCCGCAGACAATCGTCTTTCGACCCTCCCACAGCGGCTCCCGGATGAATCACGAGATAGTCGAGGCCGAGGGCCTCCGCCCGCTGCAGCTCGTCCTCCAGAGCCGCGCGCGACCTTCGCAACAACGGCGACCGGGGTGACCCCAGATTGATCAGGTAGGAGTCGTGCGCAAGAAGCGGCCGGATGCCGCTGTCGCGCGCAGCCTTCCGGAACCGCTCCGCCACACCGGCATCCAGCGGACGCGCGTTCCACTGGTTCGCGTTCTTCGTGAATATCTGCATCGCCTCGCAGCCGACGCGCTTTCCTCGCTCGAAGGCGAGTTCCACGCCGCCCGCCACGGACATGTGCGCGCCGAACCGCGGCATGCGTTCCTCCCTTTCGCGGGCGCGCGTTCCAGCGCGTCCGCGTCCTACCGGCCGACAGGTTGCCGGTTTTTCACCCCCGTGCCAACATGCCACATCCGGCCCGGGGCATCTTGCGGAGCGCTGCGCGCATCCCCGGGTCGGGGCCGGCTCGGAAAGCCCGTATCCGCAAGATGCCCGCACGAACGGCAGCACGAAAGCCAGCACGAAGGCCAGCACGAAGGAAGGAGTGTCCCATGGCCGAACCGCTCGTTCTCACCGAACTCGATTCGCAGATTCTGACCATCACGCTGAACCGCCCGGAGAAGCGCAACGCGCTGAACGGAGACGTGCTCGATGCCCTGAGCAAGGCCTTCGAGAAAGCGCGGGACGACCGGGATGTGCGAGGCATCCTGCTGCGTGGCGAGGGAAAGGCCTTCTCAGCCGGCATCGACGCGGCCTGGCTGGGCTCATCGGTCGCCGTGAACGCGACCATGGCGGACTTCCGGACCAAGTTGAATGGGCTCCAGGGGCGCTTCAACGAAATGGAGGATCTGGAGAAGCCCATCGTCGCGGCGATTCAAGGCCACTGCGTCGGCCTCGGACTGGAACTGGCCCTGGCCTGCGACTTCCGGATTGCCGAACGCGAGGCGCTCGTCGGTCTGCCCGAAGTGCGCGTGGGCTTGATTCCGGACGTAGGGGGAACCACACGCCTGCTCCGGACCGTCGGCCCGGCCTGGGCCAAGGAGATCATTCTGACTGGCCGGCTATTGACCGCCGGGGAGTCGCACACGATCGGTCTTGTCAACCACGTTGTCGACGCGGCCGACCTCCTTCCCCGTTCGCGCAGGTTGCTCTCGGAGATCGCCCGGAACGCGCCGCTGGCCGTGGGTTTGGCCAAGCGCCTCATCGATCGCGCCCAGGGGCTCGACAAGAAGAGCGGCATGGAACTGGAAGCGCTCGCCCAGAGCACGCTCCTGACGACCGAAGATTTCCGGGAGGGCGCGACCGCGTTGATGGAACGCCGCGATCCGAAGTTTCAGGGCCGCTGAGGCGGACAGCGGAGAAACAGCCGGCTTTTGATCCCCCTTCGATTTCGAAGGGGGATTTTCTTTATCCGTGAAGCAACTTGCGAGGACTTCCTAGGCGCGGTCTAGCAGGGGGGCGTCAAGCGGGCGCGCATATACCGGAATCGGAACGCATGCAGGAACGAACTTGAAATCGACGCACTTCAGGCCCTTTGCTCTTGCACCCGTCTCGAACGCGCGCGTAGGATGCGACCACACCACGCGATTGAGGACCGACATGCAGGTTTCGTCCCGCATGAGCCGCCGACCTATCACCGTGACTCCCGAATCCAGCTTGCGTTACGCCTGCAATCTGATGGCGAAGAATGACGTGCGCCACCTTCCCGTCGTGAAGGCGCGCGAGCTGGTCGGCATCATCACCGAGCGGGACATTCTTTCGGCCACCGCGCGAGCCGGTGGCACGCTCTCATCGCTCGAGCGCCCGGTCGCGGACTACATGACTGCCTCGGTCATCACCGTCTCGCCTGAAACTTACGTCGAGAAAGCCGCACGGCTGTTCCGCAAGCATCACATTGCCGGGCTACCCGTGCTGCGCGGGAAAAGGCTTGTGGGAATTATCACTGAGAGCGACGTCATCGAGGCGCTCATCGAGGTCGCCAGCCAGCACGACCGGCGCGCGCGGATTGAACTGACCATTCCCCGGAAGCCCGAGCTGTTCCATCGGATCTGCCAGATCGTCCTCGACCGCGGCGGCCGCCTGTTGAGGGCCGAACGCCATCTCCGGTTGCACGATTCCGGACTGGACGTGGTGCTCACCATCGCGGCGCCTGCTTTCGATCGGATTCTCGAGAACATCGAGGCCTGCGGCTACGAGATAGATCTGGTCGTCTACGAAAGCTGACCCGCACCTCACGCTTCAGAGCGCCGCCTTTTCGAGATCCTGCTTCCTCTCGGCCGCGTCGCACCGCGCCAGCATCACTCGCGCGGGGCCATCCTCGGGCTGCTGCTCCCGGCAGGAGCGGAAGCGCTCGCGGGCAAGATCGTAACGCTGGGATCGGAAGGCCTTCAGCCCCTCTTCGAAGTCGCTGATGAAGCGCGCCTCCTCCATCGATGGGACTCCTTCACCGCGCAGTTCGTACACGCGCACAGGCACCCGCTTTCCACGCACGCGCACCACATCAATCTCTCGCACGGAAAACACCGTCTTCAACTGATCGCGCGTGAACTCACTGATAAGAATGCGGCTGCCGTAATCCTTGTTGAGTCCCTCCAGCCGCGACGCCAGATTCACGCCGTCGCCGATGGCGGTATAGGCGAACCGCATGTCGGTACCCATGTTCCCGACCGCCATGGGACCCGAGCTGACGCCGATCCTGATCTGTATGTCGGGCCAGCCACGATCGAACCAGGACTGATCCTTCAACGCGTCGAGCGCTTTCATCATCTGGAGCGCGGTCCGGCATGCGCGTTCGGAATGGTCAGCCGCGTCGATCGGCGCTCCGAAGATGGCCATGATGGCGTCGCCGATGTACTTGTCGAGCGTGCCGCCGTGCTCGAACACCAGTTCGGTCATGGGTGTGAGATAGGTGTTGAGCAGCCGCACGACCTCTTCCGGCGCGAGGGCCTCGGAGAGCGTCGTGAAGCCCTCGATGTCCGAAAACAGGACCGAGATGTCACGCCGCTCTCCCCCGAGCACCAGCCGCGCCGGATCCTTGACGATCATTTCTACGACTTCCGGGGGCGCGTAGGCCTCGAAGGCCGCGCGCGTCCGGCGGCTGCTTGCCTCGATGCCGAAGGCCTCATAAAGACTGACGCCGAGGTAGGTGAGGCCGAGGGAGATGCCCGGGTAAAGGGTGTTGAACTGCAGCCCGAGCTTTCCGAAGGAGAACCCCTGCCAGGCGATGAACAGGATGGATGCAAGAAGAAAAGCCTCGGCACGGTGCACGGCGCTGGGCAGGCGGCCGAACAGTCCGCCAAGCCCCACGCCGAGGATGAACACCATGAGCACGTCGGCAAGAATGATGGCGTTGTCCCGCTGGATGAAAGATCCACGGAGAATGGTCTCGATGGCCGCCGCCTGGACCTCCGGCCCCGGAACGACCGGGCCGAAGGGGGTCGGACGGATATCCTCGATGCCGAGTTCTGTGGAGCCGACGATAACCAGCCGGTCGCGCACCGCGTCGGGGTTGACGCGTTTGCGGATGAGATCCACCGCGGAGTAATACGCGAAGGACTGCGCAGGGCCCGGGAAGTTGACGCGCAGAAAGCCCGCCTCGTCCACTTTCACGCGCCCCGGGCCGACGGTGAGGGATCGGATGCCGTCTCTCCGGAGATCGATTGCGATCGGGGCGTTGCCGAGATAAGCCGACGTGGCTCGGAGAGAGAGCGAGGTGTAGTAGTCGTCACGACAGGAGAGCACAAGCGGGATGCGGCGCACCACGCCGTCTATGTCGGGCTGAATACTGAAGTAACCCATGGCCTTGGATGCGCCGCCAATGATGGGGATGTTGGGCTCCACGCCCGAGCACTGCCCGGGCGTTCGCGGCGCCTCGGTCATCCGCAGGATCGAGACCTGCGAGGTTGACACCGCCGCGAGGGCCTGGTTGAAGCGCTTCGCCTCCTCCACGGCTATTTCCTTGGCGAGGTCGTCCGGAGGACCCTTCGTCGGGCCCGCATACCGCCGTTTCTGCGCCGTGCGGAAGTAGTAACCGAGCACGACGTTGCCGGCCCGCTCGATCGATTCGGCCAGCATTTGATCGTTTTCGGGGTGGTTTCGCTCAGGTTCGGCGAAAACGATGTCGAAGGCGATGACGCGCGCGCCGAGGTCTTTCAGGCTGTCGACCAGCGCGGCGATGTCCGACCGGGGCCAGGGCCATCGCCCGAGCGCGTCGATGCTCCGTTCGTCAATGGCGGCTATCACCACCCGATCGCTGACATCCCGAACGCCGCGGAGACGGAAACGCGCATCGACGGTCTTGAGTTCGATGTCCTGCAGGAAGGCAATGCCCGCGTACCAGAGAGCCAGCGATATGACGGCGCAAGCAAGGCCGATCTTCCAGCCGCTCGGGCTCAGCCAGCCACGCATCTATTCCTCTCCCAGAGGCGGGGTGTAACGCTCCAGCAAGCCAACCTTAACACGTTCCCGAGAACTTGAGGCAGCCCGGCATAACAGAAGCCCGAGGGGGGCGCCCTCGGGCTTCTGTCCATTCCGGGACGCGCCGCGCGCGCGGCACGCGGCGATGAGGGATTACTGCATCGTGTTGTTCACGATGGGCCTGGGCGGCGGCGGCGTGACCGGCGCGCCACCTGGCGGCAGCCCGCCCGTGCTCGTGGGTGGAATGTTCGGCTGCGGACCCGGAGGGATGTTGGGCTTTCCAGGCAATTGGTTGTCCGGCCCAAGCGGCGGAAAGCCGTCCATGGGCGGCGTTCCAGGCCGCGTCGTGTCGAGCCCCCGCAGCGGGATCGTCCCCTCGAGGAACTCCTCCGAAGCCTCCACCGGGTCCGTGGGCTTCGCGCCCTCGCAGATGGTCGTCATGAATCCGCCCGGTACGACCACGTCACCACTGACGGCCGGATTGACGTTCCTGGCATACGAGTCGCCGAGCTGTGTGTAAACCGTGCTGCAGGGTTTCGGGTGATGAGTCTCGAAGTCGGTGCCCTTCACGCCCGCCACTGCCACGGGCGTCTCGATCTCAAACCTCGACTGGGCCCCGAACAGCTCACCCACAATCGCTCGCACCTTTCCCTCATAGAGCTTGAAGAGCGACGTGCGCTCCTTGGCGGCCGGATCATAGACGTGCTGGGTAATCTCGAGCAGGGTGTTCTCGGCCAGGATCATGATGCTCTTGTCGTTGAACACGATCTTGAGCCTGCCGCCCTCGCCGGTGCGGAGCGTGTCACCGAGAAGGACTTCACCCCCGTCCTCGATCTCCGCCCAGTCGGTCTGCCCCGACCGCTTCACCTCCGCCGGGAGGGCCCTCTCCGCCACTGTCGCAACGCTTTTGCCCACCGCCTGGGCGAGGGCGGGGGGAGCCGAGAGCATGCTCAGGACCGCAAGCCCGGCGGCGAGGGCGCCAAGTCGTGAATGACTCATGAAGATTCTCCTTGCATCGGCGGTGATGTCGCCCATTCGTGGCGATCAGAAACGGTAGTTCGCGAAAACAGAGAAGATGCTCCGGTTGTAATCGTACGTCTGGATGGTCGATTGATTCACAGAATAGATGTAGCGCGCTGAGGCGCTCCAGTGATCCCCGAACTCGCGCGATACGGTCGCGCTTACGGTGGTGAGAATTTCGTTCTTCGGATCACCCGTGCGCACCGGCACGATGGTGCGGTTGAAGGTCGGGCCCATTACGAAGAACACTGTGTTGGGAATGCTGAAGGCGCTGTCATTGTCGAAGTCCGCCCAGCGCTGCGCGGCCTCCAGCCGCAGAGTGGCGTCGCCGGGGATCGGGGCCAGGATCTCGCCGCCAAGGGTCGTGTAGCTTCCCGAATACTCCGATCCGTCGGTGAGATCCCGTCGAAACTCCACCCCCAGGCGCGCATAGCCTCTCCGGTCGAAGAGCAGAAGATACTGGTCTATTCCCACGCGGTGATCATTCCCGGAAAGATCAAAATTCGACGCGACGTCATCCACGAAGTCATTGCGCGTGTAACGGTAGAACAGGCGCGTGTAGCTCCGGTTGCCCTCCCTGAGCGTCACGCTCGGCTCCACCTCATGGCTGACACTGAGGACCTCGCCGCCCAGCCCGAAGAGCGTGAAGGTGTAGCTCAGGCCGAAGGTCAGCGGGTCGGCGTCATAGAGCAGCGAAAGAGACGGCCTGTACTCGACATAATTCACATCCTCGCTTCGCGCCTGGACGCCAGCCTGAAACGACTGATGGGTATTGATCGACCAGTTGTCGCCACCGAAGAGCCGGTAGCCGCCGTCGACGTAGAAGACGAAGCGGGTGTCCTGGATCGGATCACTCGGGCGGTAGCGCTTCCCGCCGATCCCCCCGACCACAGGGGCATCGCCCTGGTTGGGATAAAGGAAGACGTTCGTATCGTACTCGACCCCCATCCCGGCGTCGGCATACCAGTCTCGTCCGGACGCATCGGGGGGGCGCGGCACGTCGCCCATTTCACGCGCCCTTCGGGCCAGGTCCGAACCGGGAGCCAGGGCTGCAGCCTGATCCCACGCGAGCTTGGCCTCCCGCTCGTCTCCCTGGCTGTTGAGGACGTTTCCCCGGGCATAGGAGGCTTCGGCGAACCGCGGGTCGAGCGCGAGGGCACGATCGAAGGCTTCGAGCGCCGCCTCCTTCTCATCCAGCCGGGCGTGCGCCACCCCCAGCCAGTACCAGGCGACGGCGTCCTCAGGGTTCCGCTGCGTCGCCTCGCCGAGCCGTTCGACCGCCTCTTCCGGCGCTCCGGTCTTGACGGCGACAAGTCCCTCGGTGAAGGCGATCTCGGCCAGCTCGTCCGCGCGGGCCGAGCCCGCAAGGAAGAGCCAGGTGAAGGCGAGCCCGAGGAACATCACGCCCTGCAGGAGAGTCGAACGCTCGCAGCGGGGCAGGCAGATGGAAGCTATTCCCTTCATAGCACCCTCCTCTCGGCGCCGGATGCCGGCCAGCCTGCGGCCAGGCTCCGCCCAGACTCTGAATGATCCGGCACTCCGGGAGCTCTGGCTTGGCCCGACGGTAGGCTAGGCGAAGCCCCCGGCTTCCGTCAAGCTTTTCAGCCCGCAGAGGAATCTGGGGCCTTCGCTTCGGGGGCGGGTGGCGGCGGAGGCTTGATGAGCACGAAATCGGCCTTGAATCGCCCCGACACCGGAATGTTGCTGTACACCCGCATCCGGATGCCGCGTTCCGGGTAAAGGTATACGGTATCCCAGGCGCGGATGATGCGCTTTTCGGCCTCCTCGACGGAATCGAGCTTGTAGTACTGCTGAACGCTGTTCAGCAGCCGTTCCCGGTCCTTGTCCTGCCTGAACTTCGAGCGGCTGATCGGCCAGACATACACCCGCTTGAGCTTGCGATGGTAGTTCCAGCCCAGAACCTTGCGCATGCGGGTCTCGCTGAAATCGCTCATGAGCGTCTCGATGCCGTTCTTCATGACCCGTGCGCCACTCGCCATCAACCTTATGCGCGAGATGCGGCCGTCGGCGTCGACGCGGACCTCGAGGTTCTCGAAACGGTATACCGTATGGTCAACCACGCCGCCTATTTTCTCGACTCGTTTGGCTTGCGGCTTGCCCAGCGTCCGCTTCATATGCCCCAGGGCGTCGCCTATGCGAATGCCGAGGATGGAAGCGTTGTCGGCATCGATGCGCCTGAGCTCCCAGGGCGTCGACGAGGCGATGTCGTAGAAGGATTCGAGCCGTGGTGAAGGATGGGGATCCGCCGGTGGCGAAGCGCCGGGGTCTTCCTTCCCCGGCGCAGAAAACCCCGGGGGCGCAAAAAGAAGCGTTTGAGCAAGCAGGGCTGCAAGCAGGATGCGCTTCAAGCTTCGCCTCGTATCCACGGATAGGGCCGGGGCCTCGCGCGGCCCCCTCAGCGTAGCGCCTCGCGGAGAAACTTGCCCGTATGAGACTCCGTATTGCGCGCGATCTCCTCGGGAACTCCGGCAGCAATGACGGCGCCCCCCCGATCGCCCCCCTCGGGGCCGAGATCGATGACATGGTCGGCGGTCTTGATGACGTCGAGGTTGTGCTCGATGACGATCACCGAGTTACCCATGTCCGTGAGCTGATGAAGGACGCCAAGGAGCTTACGGATGTCGTCGAAGTGCAGACCGGTCGTCGGCTCGTCCAGGATGTAAAGCGTCCGCCCGGTCTGCCGGCGAGAAAGCTCCTTCGCGAGCTTGATCCGCTGCGCTTCCCCCCCCGACAGCGTGGTGGCCGACTGGCCGAGTTTTATGTAGTCGAGGCCCACTTCCGCCAGTGTGCTGAGCTTCGTCCGGACGGAAGGGATGTTTTCCATCTGCTCCAATGCCTGGGCGACTGTCAGATCCAGCACCTCGGCGATGCTCTTGCCCTTGTACCGGATCTCCAGCGTCTCACGGTTGTAGCGCTTGCCGCCGCAGGTCTGGCAGGTCACGTAGATGTCCGGCAGGAAGTGCATCTCGATCCGGATGATGCCGTCTCCCGTGCAGGCCTCGCACCTACCCCCCTTCACATTGAAGGAGTAGCGGCCTGCGAGGTATCCCCGCATGCGCGACTCGGGCAGTTGCGCGAACAGCTGCCGCACGTCGGCGAAGAGCCCCGTGTAGGTCGCGGGGTTCGACCGCGGCGTGCGGCCGATCGGCGCCTGGCTCACGTCGATGACCTTGTCGAGATACTCGAGGCCATCGAGTCGATCGTGTTCGCCTGCGCGCTGCTTCGCGCCGTACAGGCTTGCGGCCAGGATGCGGTAAAGTGTGTCGTTCACCAGGGTGGACTTGCCGGATCCCGAGACACCCGTCACGCAAGTGAAGACCCCGAGCGGAAACTCGACGGTAAGATCGCGCAGGTTGTTCGCTCGCGCGCCCACCAGCACGAGCGAGCGGCCGTCCCCCTTTCGCCGAACCTTCGGCGTCTCGATGACGCGCCGGCGGGAGAGGTAGAGCCCCGTGAGGCTATCCGGGTTGGCCTTGATGGCTTCCGGCGTCCCTTCGGCCACGACGCGCCCGCCGTGAACACCGGCGCCGGGACCCAGATCGACCACGTGATCGGCCGCCAGGATCGTTATCTCGTCGTGCTCCACGACGATGACCGTGTTGCCCAGATCCCTGAGCTGCTCGAGCGTGGCGAGGAGACGGCGGTGATCGCGCTGATGAAGCCCGATGGACGGCTCATCGAGGATGTAGAGCACGCCCACGAGGCTCGATCCGATCTGCGTGGCCAGGCGAATCCGCTGCCCCTCACCGCCCGACAGCGTGGCTGCCGGCCGGTCGAGAGTGAGGTATTCGAGCCCGACGTTCATCATGAAGCCCAGCCGCTCGACGATCTCCTTCAGAATTCGCCGGGCAATCTCCATCCGCATCGGATCGAGCTCGAGCGACGAAAAGGTCTCGTAGGCCTCCCGCACCGGGAGGCTGGTCATCTCCGCGATGCTCCGCCCTCCTACCTTGATGAAGAGCGCTTCCCGGCGCAGCCGGGTGCCCGAGCAGGCCTCGCAGTCCCGGGGCGTCATCCAGCCCTCGTACTCCTCCTTCGATACTTCACCGGCCTCTTCGTAGGCGCGTTCGAGCTGCGGGATAATTCCCTCGAAAACCTGCCGGTAGGAGTGCCGCCGGCCGCTGCTTTCGTAGGTGAACCGGATCTCCTCGTCGCCCGATCCGTGCAGCAGCACCTCCCTCACACGCGCACTGAGCTTGCGCCATGGGTCGTCCAGGCTGAAGCCGAAATGCTTCGCGAGAGCGCGCAGCATCTGCCGGTGATAGACGGTGTCCTTCTCACGCCAGGGCGCAACGGCGCCGGCGCGGATCGAAAGGCGCGGGTCCGGCAGGAGGAGTTCGGAATCAAACGTGGGAACGTTGCCGAGGCCGCCGCACTCCCCGCAGGCGCCGAAGGGGTTGTTGAAGGAAAACATCCGCGGCGAGATCTCCGGGTATGAGATGCCGCAGTCGATGCAGGCGAACTTCTCGCTGAACAGATGGCTCCGGGGCCGTGCTCTTCCCTCGGGCACCGTCTCGACTCGTACAAGCCGTTCGGCCAGCTTGAGGGCCGTCTCGATCGAGTCGGTCAACCGCGACCGGATACCCTCCTTCAGCACGAGGCGATCGATAATCACCTCAATCTCGTGCTTCTTGTTCTTCTCCAGCCCTAAAGCGTCCGCAAGTTCCACGACCTCGCCGTTAATCCGCGCCCGGACGAAGCCGGCTTTCTGCCATTCCCGCATCTCGCGCCGGTACTCGCCCTTTCGTCCCCGGACGACCGGCGCGAGGATCTGGAAGCGCGTCCCCTCGGGCCAGCTCAGGATCTGGTCGACAATCTGCTGGACCGTCTGGTTCGAGATGAGCTTGCCGCAGTTGTAGCAGTGCGGCTCACCCGCGCGGGCGTACAGAAGCCGGAGGTAGTCGTAGATCTCCGTCACTGTTCCGACGGTGGAGCGGGGATTCTTCGAGGTGGTCTTCTGCTCGATGGCGATTGCCGGCGAGAGCCCCTCGATGCTCTCGACCTCCGGCTTCCCCATCTGCTCGAGAAATTGTCGCGCGTAGGCCGAAAGGCTCTCCACGTATCGCCGCTGCCCTTCGGCGTAGATCGTGTCAAAGGCCAGGGAGGACTTGCCCGATCCGGACAGCCCGGTGATTACGATAAGCTTGTTGCGCGGGAGATCGAGATCGATCCCCTTCAGGTTGTGCTCACGGGCGCCGCGGATGATGATTCGGTCGGTGCTCATCAGGTCGTCAGGGATTCCTTCCGGCGTCGGTAGGTACAGAGTTGCTCGTTCAGCCGGGAGGCGAGCCAGGCCTTGTCGGCATCCCGTGCGCCCTCGGCCATCGGAAGGGGGCGGAAGCCGTGACGGCTCCCGGGAGCTCCCGGGGCGGGCGGTTCACCGTGAAGCAAGTAGAGCCGGGCGGCGAAACCGCGGGGCCCTCGCCGGGGCGCGGGAAACGCGTCGACCCGGAACTCGCGGACAAGCGGGAGCGCGATTCGGCGGGTGCGCCGGAGCGGCCCGAGGCGGATCTGCTGCGCGATGCCCCCGGGCCCCACCAGGATCCGCTCGACAGCCATGCGCGCGGCAAGCGCCGAGTAGAGAACGAAGAGCGCCAGATACTCGCCTGCTACCCCGGCCAGGAGCGCGAAGAAATTGAAGATCGCGCCGTGGGCGTTCGGGACGGCGACGTAAATCGCAATGGCGGAAGTCCAGACGGTTGCCCAGACGATCGCGAAGGCCAGCTGCGCCCCGGAGATCACCTCGGAATTGGGCGGAATGATGAAAAGCTCGCCATCGCCCCCCTGCTCCTCGCGGATGACGCACCCCTCGGGCTTCGTGGCGAGCCCGTGATCGGCGGCGAACCGGCCGAAAAGGGGGAGATCGGTGGGGCACATGGGGGCAGTCTAGCACAGGGGGCCGCGCCCGCGGCGCGAGCCGGGAGCCCGATCCGGAATCGAAAGGGGAGGGGTTGATGGCCCCTCCCCGCCGCGCGCCGTCCCGGAGGCCGCGCTATTCGATCAGCTTCTGGCGCAGCTCTTTCAACGTCTCTTCCGAAAGTTCCTTGTCTGGCTCATCGGAGGCCTGGAGGCGGTAGACGACATCGTCGATCACGTCATCCCACTCCTCGTCGTAGGCGTTCTCGCCGGCGTCGTCGTCCAGGAAACATTGGTGCGCCCAGGTGACCAGTTCCTCATCGTCGATATCGCCCCTCAGGCGGGCGTCGATCTGGGCGATGATGTCTTCCTTCTTGAGCATGTGCGTTACCCTCGGGCTCCCCCGCCGCGCCGCTGCGGGTGTCCCTCCAGAGGTGGCCGGCGTCGCGCGCGGGCGCCCGCTCCGGCGTTGACGGCGATGGCTTCCCCCTCGAAAACCATCCCTCAAATACCTTGCCCCTTTACAAAGATCAAGGATTTTTCAAGAGTTTTTGGCGATCCGAGCCCGATTGGTAGCCACCTCGGCGGCCATGCGGAGGGCCGCCACGAGGCTTTCCGGATCCGCCCGGCCCGTGCCCGCCAGGTCGTAGGCGGTCCCGTGATCGACGCTGGTCCTCACGATGGGAAGGCCCAGCGTCACGTTTACTCCCTCCATGAAGCCGTCCATCTTGAGCGGGATAAGGCCCTGATCGTGGTACATGCAGACCACGGCGTCCCAGGCCCCCTCGCGGGCATGAAAGAAAAGTGTGTCGGCCGGGAGGGGTCCGACGGCGTCGATCCCGGCCCGGCGCGCGCCCTCCACCGCGGGGCGGATGAGACGCTCCTCCTCGTCGCCGAACATCCCGCCTTCGCCCCCGTGCGGATTGAGGGCGGCCACGGCAATGCGGGGCCGGGAGAGGGCGAAGTCCCGCCTGAGGGCGGCATCAGTGATCCGGAGAAGACCCGGAAGATCGGCTGCCTCGAGCTGTCCCGGAACCGCCGAGAGAGGGATATGGATGGTCGCGAGCACCACGCGCAGGCGAGGGCTCGCGAGCATCATGACGGGCCGGGGAGTCTCGCAGAGCGCGCCCAGGAACTCCGTGTGGCCAGGGAAGCCGAAGCCCGCGCGGCTAAGCACGGCCTTGTCGATGGGACCGGTGGCCATCGCCTCCACTTCTCCCCCGCGCGCCAGGCGCACGGCTTCCTCGATCCAGCGAATGACGGCACGGCCAGTCTCCGGGGTCGGCTTGCCGGGGGTCACGAGCGCGGGATCAAAAAGCTCCCCCAGGAGCACCGGCACGTCATCCGGCCCGGCTGCGGCGCGGGGGCGCAACTCGTCGACGAAACGCACCTCGAGCGACTGAGCCTTTGCCGCCTGCTCGAGAAGCCGCCGGTGACCGATTACGATCGGGGCGCAGACTTCCCAGACCCGGCGGTCCGCCAGGGCGCGCGCCACCACCTCC
The DNA here is from genome assembly GCA_030698575.1 of Deltaproteobacteria bacterium. Lineage (GTDB taxonomy): Bacteria > JAUYMQ01 > JAUYMQ01 > JAUYMQ01 > JAUYMQ01 > JAUYMQ01. Next base: position 7,005 of record JAUYMQ010000100.1, on the reverse strand, counting down.
GGGCCGACGCCGGCCGGCTCGCCCATCGTGATGGCGACCCGCGGTTTCATCCTGCGCCCTCCCTGGCCATCCCGTCTACGGCGGCGTTCAAAAAAGCAACGAGGGGCCGAAGCCCCCCGGTTCCGGGTTACAATTTCTTTTCGACGTATGCGCTGGTTCGAAGCTTTTCGAGCCACTCCTGAAAATCGGTCTCGATCTCCTCCTGCGCCATCCGGCGCTTGATCGATTCTTTCGACTCCTCGAAGCTGATGGTGCGGGAAGGCTTCTTGTCCTCGACGCGAATGACGTGGTAGCCGATCTTGGTCTCCACCACCCCGCTCGTCTCGCCCTTCTTCATCGAGAAGACCGCGTCCTCGAAATCCGGCACCGTGTCCCCCCGGCGAATGTAGCCGAGAGAACCGCCCTGGGCCGCCGTCGGGCCTGCCGAAACCTTCTTGGCCAGCTCGCCGAAATCCTCCCCCGAATTCAGCCTTGCCAGGGCCGCCGCGGCTTTCTTTCGCGCCGCCGCCCTCTCCTCGGGCGGTGCGGCAGGCGGCGTGGCGATGAGAATATGCGCCACCATCGCTTCCTCACCCAGCTGGAAGAGTTCAGGGTTCTCGTCGTAGTACTTGCGCGCGCCGGCGTCGCTTGTGTCCTTCGTGCCACGAACCTGGCGGCGCATGAGTTTGGTCCGCTGGATCTGTTTCGTCACCTGGTCGCGGTATTCGTCGTACGTGATCCCCTCGCGCTGGAGCGCCTCCAGGAGATCTGCGTGAGTGATCCCGTTCTGCCGCTTCACGTCCTCAATGGCAGTGTCGATCTCTCCCTCGCTGGCGGTGATGTCGTACTTTTCGATCACCTGCTCCATCAACTTCTGATTGATTAGCTGATCGAGCACCTCACGCCGGGCCCGCGCGATCTCGGGTTGCGCCTCGTCGCCGTACCGCCTCATGATCTCCTGGTAGATCGGCGCGCCCGCCGCGTCGACCTCGCTCAGCGTGATGATGTCGTCGTTTACGATGGCGGCCACGCCGTCGACGATCTCGCCCCCGGAAGGCGCCGCCCAGAGAAGCGCTTGCAACAGCACCGCCAGGGCTGGAAGCGTGCGGACTCGAATGCGTGGTCCCCTGCGCCTCTCGGTCACTCTTGCCCCTCCGCCGGACCTTCCGCCGGCGCCTCCGTGGGCGCTTCACCGGCTTCCGGAGCCTCATCTCCGCCGCCAACCCCTGGCAGATACGACTGCCCGGCGCCCGCAGGCGCATTGGAAAGCTTGGCAAGGACCTCGTCGTTGATCCGCACCTGGTTGTCGGCCTTCAGCTTCTCGAAATACTCCTCGACGCTCTTCTCCTGCTTTTGCTGCAGAAGCTTGACGCGAATCTGCTCCTTCACCTGGTCGAGGGGCTTCTTCTCGCCTTCCTTCTTCTCGGTCAGCTTGATGATGTGGTAGCCGAAGGGGCTCTTCACCACCTCCGAGATTTCGCCCGGCTCGACCAGGACGAAGGCGGCATCCTCGAAGTCGGGCACCATCCGCCCGCGGCCGAAGAAGCCGAGATCGCCGCCGTTGGACGCGGTGGCGGTGTCCTTCGAATACTCCTTGGCGAGTTTCTCGAAGGAGTCCGGGTTGGCCTTCGCCTTGGTCAACAGGTCCTTCGCCGTGGCCTCGTCCTCGACGAGAATGTGACTCGCCCGTATTTCCGACGTGGAGAACTCGTCGGGATTCGCGTTGAAATACGCGTTGATCTCCTCGTCGTTGACGGCGACGGCCTGCTGGAGGTCGCCGTAGGCGCGCTGGAGGAGAAGCCGCTTCTCGGTCTCTTCGACCTGGGTGCGTATCTCCTCATCCTTGTCGAGCCCCTTCTTCCTGGCCTCGTCGATCAGGAGCTGGCTAAGGATGAAGGTCTCCAGAAACTGCTTGCGCCGATCGGGCGATGAAAGCATGGGCCTCACCTGCTCCGGGAGCTTGTTCACCTCCGCCTCGAATTCCTCGAGCGTGAGCTTGTGGCCTCCGTAGGAAGCCACCACCTCACCCCCGCCTTCCTCCCGGGAGGCTTCCTCGCCCCCCTTGTCGGGGCTGCACGCGAAAAGCGCCAGAGCGATGTTCAGGATCACCACTGCCATCAAGCCAGATCGAAAAAAGCGCGACATGATCGTTCCTCTGTGGATGGAGGGTCATATCAGGATAGACGGGGTCGGAAGACGTTTCGCGAGGCGCCGACCCTACCAGCCTAACTGACGCTTTGCAATAGGTTTTTGGCGGATTCTAGCACTGTTTTCGGGGCTTTGCCCGGCATGTAGAGCCGCAGGCGGTTGTCGGGCAAAAGCCGCAGTTCGCCCTCCGAGTCGCGGACCATCTCGACGATCCGCCCGGAACTGACCTTCCCGGGATCGCTCCAGGTCACGACCAGTTCACGGCCGTGCCGCTCGACCGTCTTGACGCCAAGGGAGCGCGCCAGCAGCCGCACCCGAACCGCGCCGAGGAGATAAAGTGCCTCCTCAGGCAGCGCCCCGTAGCGATCGGCCAGATCCCATTCGATCTCGCCGACGTCCTCCTCGTTCCCCGCGAGCGACAGCCGCCGGTAGGCCGCGAGGCGCTGACTCGTGTCGGCGACGTAGCCCTCCGGGATGAACGCAGGGATCTTCAGGTCAATCTCGACTTCGACCTCTTCCTCGACGGTCTCGCCCTGCATCTCGCGGACGGCTCGCTCGAGCAGCTCGGCGAACATCTCGTAGCCAACCGCCGCGATGTGCCCCGACTGGTCAGCACCCAGAAGGTTCCCCGCACCCCGGATCTCGAGATCGTGCGCCGCCAGCTTGAACGCCGAACCCAGCTCCACAAGCTCCTGGAGCGCGGCCAGGCGCTTGCGCGCGTCGCGGCTGATCGACGTGGCCCGGGGGACAAAGAAGTAGGCGTAGGCGCGGTGCGATCCGCGCCCCACGCGGCCGCGCATCTGATAGAGCTGCGCCAGCCCGAATCGGTCGGCGCGCTCCATGAGCAGCGTGTTGACGTTCGGAAGATCGAGGCCGTTCTCGATGATCGAGGTCGAAACAAGAACGTCCGCCATGCCCCGCCGGAAGGTGAGCATCACCCGCTCGAGCTGGCGTTCATGCATCTGGCCGTGCGCTACGACCACCCTGGCTTCCGGCACCATCCTCTTCAGGCCGTCGGCTGCCTCCATGATTGTGCGCACGCGGTTGTGGACGAAGAAGACCTGCCCGCCCCGGGCGCGCTCGCGCCGGATCGCCTCGGCGACCGTTCCCTCATCCCAGTGCATCACGAACGTGCGGATGGCCAGCCTGTCCTCGGGCGGCGTGTTGATCACCGACAGATCCCGGAGGCCGACGAGCGACATGTGCAGCGTTCGGGGGATTGGCGTGGCGGTGAGGGTGAGCACATCCACGAGCTTCCGCGACTGCTTGATCTGCTCCTTGTGCCGGACGCCGAATCGCTGCTCCTCATCCACGACGAGCAGGCCCAGATCTTTGTAGGCGACGTCCTTGGCGAGAAGCCTGTGGGTTCCCACGACAATGTCCACCTTGCCTTCGGCCAGCCGCGCGATGATCTCCTTCTGCGCCTTCGCCGACTTGAAGCGCGACAGCTCCTCGATAACGACCGGGTAGTCCTTGAAGCGCTCGCTGAAAGTCTGATGGTGCTGGAGCGCGAGAATGGTCGTGGGGACCAGAAGCGCCACCTGCCTCCCCGCGCCGACCACCCTGAAGGCGGCGCGCATCGCCACCTCGGTCTTGCCGTAGCCCACGTCGCCGCACACCAGCCGATCCATCGGGCGGGGACTCTCGAGATCGGCCAGCGTCTCATCGATTGCCTTCTGCTGATCCGGCGTCTCCTCGTAGGGAAAACGCGCTTCGAATTCCTCGTAGGATTCATCTGCGGGGCCGTAGGATTTCCGCCGGAGCACCTTACGCGCGGCGTGCACCTCCAGGAGCTCCCGCGCCATCGCTCGCACTGCTTGCGCCGCCTTGCCCTTCGCCCGCAGGAACGCCGTGCCGCCAAGCCGGTCGACCCGCGGCGTTGCATCGTCCGCCCCCACGTAACGCTGCACGAGGTGAACGCGCCGGACGGGGAGATAGAGCCGGTCGTTGGCGGCGAACTCGAGCTGGAGAAAATCGCCTTCCTCCTCGCCCACAGCCAGATGGACGAGCCCGTGGTAGCGCGCCACGCCATGGTCCCGGTGAACGAGATAGTCGCCAGCCTTGAGATCCTCCAGGCGCGTGCCGAAAGCTTCGGCGACCTGCTCGCGCCGGGTAGCGCGCCCGTGCATGCGGCGCCGGGGCCCGAAGATCTCCGCCTCCGTAACGAGCGCCAGCCGGCCTTGCGGAAACCGGAATCCCGCCGAGAGCGGCCCCAGCGCGATGCCGGCCCGGAGCCCCTCGCCCGCGCTTGTTTCCACGGGCGATCCGTCCGTCCAGACCGGGAGTTCCAGGCGGTACCCCTCGAGCAGGCGGCGCAGCCGGTCCGCGCTTCCCACGGTGGTTGCAACGAGAACGATCGCGTCGCCCTCGTCACGCCAGGCCTCCATCGCTTGCGCGAGGGGAAGCAGGGGGTGGGCCTTCGTGTGGCTCTCCTCGAGCTTCAATCGGAGATCGGCATTCCCCTCGAAGGTGAGCCTCCGCCCGCCTGGCGTCTCCTCGCCCGAGGCCGCATCCGCGGCGGTGTCGATCTGCAGGGCCGAGACCTCGATGCGGGCCGCGGGAAGATCGCGGAGCACCTCCGCCGGCGTGCGCCACAGTGCGCCCGGCTCCAGGTAGAGATGGCCGCTCTCCCTGGCGCGCTCGAGGCCGCGGGCGATCTCCTCCGCGTGTTTTTCGAGCGCTGTTTCGATTTCGATCGGCTCGAACAGGATCTGGATGGGCCGCGCGCCGAGATAGGCGGTGACGGGCACGGCCGGTGGGTCGAGCAATGGAAGCAGGAACTCGGCCCCGGGATGGTAAATGGCGCGCTCGAGATCGGAAAGCACCTCGACGCGCTGCTCGAGCGTGAAGCCGAGATCCGACAGGCGCACGCGGACGGCCTCCTTCGACCGGCCCACCGTGTCGTGGTCAAAAACGACTTCGCGGGCGGGAAGGATCTGTATCCGTTCGCTGGAAACCCCACGCCCGGCGGCCGCCCGCCCGGTGAGGCTGCGCTGCGTCTCGGGATCGTAGGGGCGGAAGCGCTCGATACGGTCGGCGTCCAGCTCGATGCGGACTGGATCCGCCGCGTCGATGGGAAAGACGTCCACGAGACCGCCGCGCGCGCTGAACTCCCCGCGGGTTTCGGCAAGCGGACCCCCGCTGTAGCCCGACACCGTCAAGCGCGCGAGGAGCTGATCCCGATCAATCTCCTGGCCGACCTCCAGATCGAAAGCCGCGCGTCGGAGCGCCTCGGGTGCCATCACCCGCTGGGCCAGTGAGCGCGCATCGGTGATCACCGCGAGGACTGTTCCCTCGGGCCCCCGGGGCGTGGGCGGCGGGACTGCGAGCCGCGCGAGGACGGTGAGCCGGTCGAAGGAGGTTCCGCGGTGAGGTGAAAGGCGGTCGTAAGGGAGTATCTCCCAGGGCGGGAGATGGAGGATGCGCGACGTGGCGTCAGGAAGCCCGGCCTCGCGAGCAAAGAAGCGAAGATCCTGGGTGAAGGTGACCGCGGCCTCGGCGTCGGGAAAGAGGGCGAGTAGCGGCCCGCGGCCGCCCATCCCCCGATGAGCCAGGAGCCGCGCGAGCAGATAGGCCCCGGCTGAGCCGGCCAGGCCCGTGAGGCGCAAGGGGCCGCGCCCCTCCAGCGCCTCGTCGAGCAGATTCTTCAGTGGGTCTTCACGCGCCAATTGAGATTCTCATCCTGGGCCATCCGGGCCCGGCCCAACGGATCTAGGCCCTCGCCCACCGCCCGCCCTCCCCATGCGAAGGATTCAAGGGAGGGGGGCCCGGACTCGGACCTGCTGCCAGGCTTCTGTCGGCCAACGCTAGCCCGCGGCCGCCGCATCCGCCAGCACCGCCTCCAGTCGCGGGGCGAGATCATCCCAGGCGTGGTGCTTTCGCGCGTGGCGGCGGCCAGCCTCGCCGATGCGGCGCGCCCCCGCCCGATCATCCAAGACTCGCCCGAGAGCGCGCGCGAAACCTTCCGCGCCATCCGCAACGAGCGCGTTCACCCCGTCCTCGAGTCCGTGCGCGCATCCGCGGTGGACGATCGCCGGCGCGCCCAGCGCGAGAACGTTCAGAAGCTTCATGGGAAAGCCGTGGGGATCGGAGCGCGGAACGACGGCAGCGTCACAAGCCGCGAGGAGCTGTGCCGTTTCCTCCCAGTCTGAATCGAGAAAATGCACGCGGCCTTCGAGCCCTCGCGCCCGGGCCGCGGCCGGCAGATCCCGGGCGCCGCCCGTGAGGGCGAAGACATAGCGCGCCTCGGTCGGAGAGCCGGGCATCGCCGCGACGTCGAGCAATGTCCCGATCTCCTGGTAGGCATCCGCGTTACCGGCGTAGACCAACAGCGACTCCGCCGGGCCCACGAACCGGGCCCGGAGCGCCGCAGACGCCGCGACATCGACCGCCGTCACGGCGATTCCCGGCGGGATGACGTGAACGCGGCGTGCCGGCGCGCCTGCTGCGACGAGGGCCCGCGCCGCAGCCCCGGTGAGCGCGACCGTGGCCGCCGCGCGGCGCGGGAGTGACCGGTCGACCGCTGCGCCGAGCAGGCGGGACGCGGTGGAGAACAGTTGCGGCAGGTAGACCGGCAACTCCGCCGAAAGGAGACCGTGGGCGTGATACACGACCGGCGCGGCGCCGGAGACCAGCGCGACGGCCGCTCCCTCGAAGTTGTGCGCGTGAATGACGTCGGGGCGAAACTCGCGGGCCAGCCTGCGGACCGTGAAGAGAAGCGCCCCGTCGAGCAGGGGCTTCGCGAGAGAGGGTCCCGAGCGCAGGCGCCCGGCGCCCGGAAGCGACGGAATGCGGCGGATCGGGACGCGGCAGGCGAGCCGCTCGCCGCCGGCGTATGCCGCCAGGCGCACATCGTGCCCCCGTTCGGCGAGGGCCTCT
>JAUYMQ010000068.1 GCA_030698575.1 Deltaproteobacteria bacterium | reverse complement strand
CGACCTGCCAAAGCCTACGACCTGCGGGCGCCAGCGGGCATGCGGCGCCAGGACCCCGTGGTAGAGGAGCACGTGCACCTCGGGCCGCGGCGTCAGGAACTCCATCGGCCAACCCTGCGCGGATTGGATGCGCGCCAACCTCATCGCGGTTGGATTGCGACCGGGGAGGCTTCGGCTCTCCCCCGTCCCCATCGAGCCAAGGGCACCCTTGGCAATCCCGGCTTGGCCCGGGGCTATATCGTCACGCGTCAAATTCCTGAAATATGCGAATTTTACGTGTTATGGTGTAGCCCTAATGGGAAGCGAAACACCCCTGCCAGCCTCGCGTGCCCGGCTCGCCGCCGTGCTGCGCGCCACCAAGGAGGTGGTGTCGATCGACGCCGCTGCGCAGACGCTCGACCTGGACCGGACTGCCGCCGCGAAGCTGTTATCGCGCTGGCGCAAGCAAGGCTGGCTGCGGCGCATCGGGCACGGACTGTATGTCCCCGTGCCGCTCGATCTCTCCGGTAGCGAGCAGGTTGTCGGAGACCCGTGGGTGTTGGTTCCGACGCTCTTTGGTCAATGCTATATCGGCGGATGGACTGCCGCTCACCATTGGGAGCTGACCGAACAGCTCTTCAATGAAACAGTCGTCTTCACGACGCGCCGAATCAGCGCGAAACGCGCCACAGCACAGGGCGTTGTCTTCCTGCTGCATCACGCTGCGAAGAAGCGACTCTTCGGCCTCAAACCCGTCTGGCGCGGCACAACGCGCGTGAATATCTCGGACCCGGCGCGCACCCTGATCGACATGCTGGCGATGCCCGACACCGGCGGCGGCATCGATCACGTCGCCGATTGCCTCGCCGCATACCAGAAAACACCGACCTATGACGGCGGACTTTTGATCCGCAACGCAGAGCAATTCGGGAACGGCGCGATATTCAAGCGGCTTGGCTTTCTGGCCGAAACACGCCTGCAAAGCCCGGAACTCGCCGCCGCCTGCCGCGAGCGGCTGACGCAGGGCTACACCCGGCTTGATCCCGCACTCTCGTGCAGGCATCTGGTCACCGCATGGCGGCTCTGGGTGCCGGAGCGCTGGAAGCAACGCACCACATGATCGACAAGCGCGAAATCCTAGAAACGGCCTCCGCGCTCGGCCTGCTGCCCAGTATTGTCGAGAAGGATTACGTCCTCGGCTGGTTGCTTGCCGGAATCAACGCCCATCCCGATCTTGCCGACGCCTGGGTGTTCAAGGGTGGCACCTGCCTCAAGAAATGCTACTTCGAGACGTATAGATTTTCCGAAGACCTTGACTTCACGCTGCGCGACGAGCGCCAGCTTGAGGAGGGCTTTCTGCGGCGCGTGCTCGGCGAGGTCGTCACCTGGGTCGCGGAGGAATCCGGCCTCGCTGTCCCTGCCGAACAACTGGGCTTCGACTTCTACCAGAACCCGCGCGGTCGCCTCTCCTGTCAGGGCAGGATCGGCTGTCGCGGGCCGGTATCGCCCACGTCAGGCGCGGGCGGGTGGCCGAAAATCAAGCTCGATCTCACGGCGGACGAAAAACTCGTGCTGCCCGCCGTGCGGCGCGAGGTTTTCCATCCGTATTCCGACCGTCCTAAAGACGGACTCTGGATCAACAGCTACGCCTACGAAGAAGCCTTCGGGGAGAAGGTTCGCGCGCTTGGCGAGCGGACTCGTCCCCGCGATCTCTACGACGTTGTGAATCTCTATCGTCACGGCGACAGCCGCCCGTCGCCCGCGGTGCTGCGCGATGTCCTTGCGCAGAAATGCGCCTACAAGGGCATCGCATTGCCGACGTTTGAAGCGCTCCAGCCGCATCGCGCTGATCTCGAAGCGATGTGGGCGAACATGCTTGGTCACCAGCTTCCCATGCTGCCACCTGTGGCGGATTTCTGGGCCGCGTTGCCGGACATCTTTGCCTGGATTGTGGGCGGGGTGGAAGCGCCGCAGCGCGCTCGCATCGAGCCTGCGTCGGCCGACATCGCCATTCGCAGCCGTGTGTTGCCAATGGGCGTTCCGCTCCGGGCGCGTGCGCCGCTCGAAATCATCCGCTTCGCTGCGGCGAACCAACTCTGCGTCGATCTGACCTATGACGGCAACGTGCGCCGCATCGAGCCCTATTCGCTTCGGCAGACGGCCGAGGGGAATTTCGTGCTGCACGCGATTCGCAGCGATTCCGGTGAGCACCGCTCGTACCGCGTTGATCGCATGCAGGGCGCATCAGTCACCGGGCAGTCGTTCGCGCCACGCTATCTCGTGGAACTCACGTCGGAAGGTCCGCTGCCCGTTGCCCCGGCAGCGTCACGGCCGAGTACCGGAGGAAGAGAATCCTCGGGTTCGTGGACATCCCCACGGCCGCGCCGCGCGGCGCCATCACGGGGCACCAGTCCGGGCTACGTTTACCGCTGTACTGTTTGCCGCAAGACATTCGAGCGGAAATCGATGGACGGTTCGTTGAACCCGCACAAGCATCCCCGAGGCTATGAGTGCCCCGGGCGCATCGGCACTTATGTGCGTACCAAGTATTAGGAGGGAGACAGCGGAAGAAAGGAGGGCCGTTGCCCAGCGCTTCGCAGGAAAACCTGGGCAGTTGCTGACCTGCCGCGCTACTCAGATATGACCATGACAAGCACCAACGAAGCCTTCTCCCGCGTCAACATCGACGCCCAGCTCAAAGATCAGGGCTGGGATGTTCTCAATCCGAACGCCGTCCGTTTCGAATACGTCCTTCCCGGCCGGACGAAGGCCGATTACGTTCTCTGCGACCGGCATGACCGGGCGCTCGCCGTCGTCGAGGCCAAAAAAGCCGCCATCAATCCCACCGAAACCGAAGCGCAGGCGAAGGCCTATGCCGAACTGCTGAAAGTGCGCGCGTAGGCGACTTAAAGGCCATTGTCAGCCCGGGCCGGGGCCGGCGGGCACCGACGGCAGGGTGGCGGGCGGCGAGAACGGCGCGGAGCGCATCGGTGATCCCCCAGCCGGGCCCGTCATCAGCTACGATCGTGCGCCGGCGACCGCGGCACAGGGGTGAAGAGCAGTGCGCGCACCTAGGGATCCCCCCCCTTCAGGGCCGAGCCCCGGCCCCGCCCCGCCCGAGTCCGGCGCCGTCGCGCCCTGATCGGCTTCTCAAGGGCGCGGTGAACGCCATCGTGCCTGCGCGGCGAGGCGTCATCAGCGCTGATCCGGCCGGTCCACTTACCGATGTTGCCGGGTCAATA
>JAUYMQ010000066.1 GCA_030698575.1 Deltaproteobacteria bacterium | reverse complement strand
TCCTCACCGCCGTGCGCCATCAACTCGGACTCTTCAAAGTAGTCGCGCGCCTTCGTCTCGTCGCCCTGGGTCTGGCTGATCTGCCCGAGGTACATCAGAGCATAGGCGGTGCAGCGCCTGAATCCCGCCTTCGTTGCGGCCTGCAGGGCCTCCTTGAGTTCTCTGACGCCCCGCTCCACGCGCCCGACCATGGCGTTACAGAAGCCGATGTTGATGCGCAACAACGTGAGGTCATGCGGGCTGGAAGTCGGCTCCAGGCTGGTCCGTGCTTCACGGAAATACTGCATCGCTCTGGAATAATCGCCCTGCACAAAACAGGTGCGCGCCATGCAGTGCAGGGCGTATCCGGCGTACTCCTCGTTGCCGACCTCGCGCGCCAGCGCGAGGGAGCGTTCCGCCTCGAGCAGGGCCAGATACTTGTCTCCTCTCTCGTCATGCGCCGCGGCCAGGCAGAGCAGGACCAGCGCTTGAGTGTCCGGCCGAAGCTCACGATGTTTCCTCAGAATGACCCGCAACTCCGTTTCCGCCAGGCTGATCTTGCCCATGCGCAGCAGGGCGCGCGCCAGGTTGTAGCGGGCGCGGGCCAGGGAGTCCGGATCGACCTCACCCTCGAGCCCCTGTTCCAGGCGGGCCAGGGCCGTTTCATAGATGGCGTACGCGCGCGCGAAATTCCCCTGATCCCACTCGCGGGATGCCTCGGCCTTCAGGGTTTCGTAGGACGCCGCGGGCTCGGGTTCAAAGGCTTCCACACGCTCGAGATCGAGCAGGTCGGAAAAGTTCTGTATTGGAACGTTGAAGATATTTGCCAGCAGGCAGAGTTTGTCAAAGGAGGGATAGCACCTGCCTCGCTCGTAGCGAGACAACTGAGAATTGTCGATCTCCCCGCCGTCCGTCTTGGCCTTGTCTTCGACGCGTCGGAGTGACATGCCGTAGCCGATCCTGAGGCGTCGAAGGTAGTTGCCCAGTCGCGCGCTACCTCGAAGCTCCTGTTCCATCGTTCGGATCCCCCAATCTTGAGTGTCGCGTGCGCCACGAAGTCGCCCTGGTTCGAGGGTGATCGGGTAACAGCCTCCGCGTCCGTCTGGAACCTACCGGTGTCGAACCACCTTCGGCTATGTTCTGCGTCCTCAGAAAGTACCCGAAAAATGCTGCTGCTGCAATGGTGTAATGAAGTGAAACTTCGGTCAAGAAAAGATTGTAATCGATTTGCGGTGTGTCTGCAGCAGGGGGTTCGGGCATTAGTTACGTCCCATGCCAACCTTGGAGGGCCGGTCCCGCGCTTGACAAAGGCCAGATTCGCCAATAACTTCCAGACGGTCGAGGCTCTATGCTAACCGCTGACAAGGTCCGCGAAGGTGTCCTTTCCAGCACAACCCTCCCGGGTCTCATCTATTCCATCATGCGACAACGTCAAACGGGGGTCCTCACCCTGAGCGGCGAGACCTTGGAGAAGTCGGTCTACATCCAGAAAGGCCGGCCGGTCTTCGCCGCCTCCAACGACCGCGACGACCGTCTCGGCCAGATCTTCTTCCGAGCCGGTCAGGTGTCGCTCGAGGGGCTTACTTCCTCTCTGGAGCGCTCCATCCGGGTCCGGCAGAGGCTTGGGACGGTCCTTGTCGAGTTGGGCCTGATCGAGCCTCACGATCTCGTCGAGGGGGTGCGATCCCAGGTTCGCAACATCATCTGCAGCCTGTTCCAATGGACCCGGGGCCGCTACCGCTATACCGCCGGACCCCTTCCCTCCGAGGAGGTCATCACCCTGAAATTAAGCTCGGCCGACATCATCCTCGAGGGGATCCGGCGGATCGAGAGCTGGGATCGGATTTGGGAGGCTGTCGGCGGGCTGGATGCCACCTATCAGATGACCGGGGGTACAGAGAACCGCGCCGAGGACCTCAAGCTGTCCCTCGAGGAGTGGACCTTGCTGTCGCACTGCGACCGACCGGTGCCGCTGGGAGAGCTTTGCCGGCAATCGAGCATGAAGGATTTCGATATCTGCCGGCTGCTCTGGGCCCTGATGACGCTCGGGGTGGTCACCAAAGGCGCCTCGCTGACGTGATCAGCCCGGCGCCCCGGCGAGCGAGTCGATAAGCTCCTCGCGACTGACGGACGCCGTACCCAGCTTTCCGACCACCACTCCCGCCGCCTGGTTGGCGAGGATCGCCCCTTCGGCCACCGTCGCCCCCGTGGCAAGCGCCAAAGCCAGGGTCGCCACCACGGTATCACCCGCCCCCGTCACGTCGAATACCTCCCGCGCGACCGTCGGGATCGCCAGCGACGGAGCACCCGAGGAGACGAGCAGCATCCCCCGCTCTCCGCGGGTCAGGAGGAGGTACGCGCACCCGAGACGCTGGAGCAGGGATCGTCCGAGGGTCTCGAACTCCGCGTCGCTCCGGGCTGGCATGGCGGCCGCCTGCATCGCTTCCCGGGCGTTGGGCGTGATCACCGTGGCTGGACGGTAGTGCTCGAAGAGCCTCAGCTTTGGATCGATGACCACCGGAAGTCCGCGGCGTTTCGCCTCGGGAAGCAGCTGGCCCAACAATTCGGCGGAGAGCGCCCCTTTATCGTAGTCCGAAACGATGACTGCCGCCGCGCCGCCCAGCATCTCCAGGGCGCACTCGCGCATCCGCCGCGCTACATCTTGTCCCGGTGGTCTGTCTTCTTCCCGGTCAACCCGCACCACGTGCTGCTGGTGGGCCACCACCCGCGTCTTCACCGTCGTCGGCCGCCCCGGCGCCTCGATCAGGCCCTCCGTCGCGATCCCGGCGGAACGACACAGGGCACGCACCTGTTCGCCTTCCGCGTCGTCACCGTGAATCGTGACCGGGACGGCCCGCCCCCCCAGGGCGACAATGTTCCGGGCGACGTTGCCCGCCCCCCCGAGCGACAGGCTTTCCCGCTCGAGGCGCACCACGGGTACCGGGGCCTCGGGCGAGATGCGGGTC
>JAUYMQ010000062.1 GCA_030698575.1 Deltaproteobacteria bacterium | reverse complement strand
ATAGCGGGGGATGGGACGAGGCGACGTGGTTTCTGTTGTCGCTGGTGAATGAAGCGCAGTCGAATTTTCCGCGGTGGCGGAAGTGGGTTGTCAGCAAGCTGCTTCGGGCGCGTCGGTGGAGAGGGTTATGACGCTGCCCGTTGGTGATCCCGGTCCGATGGCGAGGCTGGAGGTGGTGAAGGCGGACGCTGGTGCGCCGTCGGTGATTTTTCAGCGGTTGTGCGATGGGGAGTCGCTGAAGGAGATTGCGAAGCAGTGGGCGGTGCCGAAGGGTCGGTTTGTGGAATGGTTTACGACGACGCATACGGACCTGTACGACGCGGCGCTGAAGGTGAGGGCGGCGGATTTGGCGCTGGAGGCGATCGACATTGCGGACACTCCCGAGAAGGGCGTCAAGACGAAGACGCGGCCGGACGGTTCGCTAGAGGTGTCCGAGGGCGACATGATCGAGCACCGCCGGTTGCAGATCGAGACGCGCAAGTGGCTGGCTGAAAAGTTTGACCGGCAGCGCTACGGGAACACGCTGAAGGTGGAGCGTGAGGTAAGCGTCAGGATTGATGCGGGGCTGCTCGGTGCGGCCGGCGACCTCCTCCGCCTGGTCGCGTCAGGGCAGCCCCGCGGGCGTGTGCTGGACGAGGACACGGGCACGCTGACGCTGACGCCGGCGAAAGAGCACGAGCTGACCTGATGAGTACGCCGCTCGCACTAGAAACCGTCAGGCGCGAGGCGGTGTTGCTGCTTTGCAAACGCCATACGGACGACGGCATCGCTCAGGTCGACAAGGAAGTGTCCGCGCGTAGTCGATGGGTCGGCGATCTGGAGTTGGAGGAAATCACCCTGCGGTTTAGGGGAGCAGAGGCGGTGATGGAAGTTCCGTCGGACTCCCGGTTCCTGTCGCTGGACGACTTTTCCAAGTTCTACATTGCCCCTGCGACGCGCAGGTTACTGCCATATCTACCGGAAATCTGCTGATGGCGAGGATACGCCCTGCGGCGTCCGAGCTCTGCTTCGACGAGGAGTCAGAGCGCGTCGTGGAGGTGGCGAGCATCGAAGAGGTTCTGGAGAACGCGGGCGGGCTCGGAATCACGGCCGAGCCCTACGCGGGGCGCTTCGGCTGGGGCACGCTGATCCGGCTCAATGGCAAGCCGACGCTGCTCACAGACGTGGATCACGCCGCAGTGCAGGGGGCGATGGCCGCCAAGCGCTGCGCGCGATATCGGCGGCGCATCCTCGATATCTCGCAGCGGGTGTCCGCGCTGCATATCGCGCCCGCGTTTTCGTGCCTGGAGATCACCGATTACGTCTATTCGGCGCTCATGCGGCCGGCTGACGTTTTCCTGATGTCTAAGGGCCACGGTTGCATCGCGCAGTACGCGGTGCTTGAGGATCGCGGCGTGATCCCGAGGGAGGAGATGGACCGTTATTGCACGACGGCGGGGACGCTCGGCGCGCACCCTGACCGCGGCACGCCCGGCATCGTGGCGTCGACCGGATCGCTCGGACATGGCCTCGGCCTCGCCGTTGGCATGGCCTATGCGGCACGGATCAAGGGCGAGGATTGCAACGTCTACGTGGTGATGTCCGACGGCGAGCTGCAGGAGGGCTCGACCTGGGAGGCCGTGCAGATGGCGGCGAACCTCGGACTCACGAATCTGGCGGTGTTCGTCGACCTCAACGATTTCGGCGGGCTAGAGCGCTTGAGCGAGGCGCACCCTGCGGTGTACCCGATTGCGGAGAAATTCGGGGCATTCGGCTGGGAGGCGCGCAGAGCGAACGGTCACGAGCTCGCGTCGCTGCAATCGGCGCTCGCCGGGCGCTGCGGCGGCCTGCCGTTTGCAGTGGTGTGCGGGACCGTGAAGGGCAAGGGCGTTTCCTACATGGAAAACGCTCCGATCTGGCACTACCGCTCGCCGAACGCCGAGGAGTATCGGCAGGCGTTGCGGGAATTGGAGGCGAATGCGTAACACCTTCGCCGAGACGATCTACGAGGCCGCAAAGCATGACCCGCGCCTGTGCGTCGTGGTCGCAGACATCTCGCCCGCCGGGTCGATGGAAAAGTTGCGCCGCGACTACCCGGCGCGCTTCGTCAATACCGGAGTTGCCGAGCAGGTGATGATCGGCATGTGCGCCGGCATGGCGATGCGCGGCCTGCGCCCGTTCGCGTACTCGATTGCCACGTTCTCGCTTTTCAGGCCCTATGAGTTCATCCGCGACGATCTGTGCTATCAGGAGCTTCCGGTAACAGTCGTCGGTGTCGGTGCCGGCGTCGCGTATTCCACTCTCGGCGGCACGCATCAGGCAGTGGAGGATGTAGCGGTCGCGTCATCCCTGCCGAACATGCGGGTGATCGCCCCATGCGACCCGCAGGAGACGCGCGCCGCGACGCAATGGTGCGCCTCTCAGAACGATGGGCCGGTGTACCTGCGGCTGGGGAAGGCCGGCGAGCCCGTCATAAGCGCCGATGCGCAGGCGTTCGAGTTCGGGAAGATCCGCATGCTGCGCGAAGGTTCGGACGCCTGTGTGCTCGGCTACGGGCCGATCCTGAAACTTGGAATGGACGCAGCAGAAGCGCTTGACGGTGAGATGTCGGTCGGCGTGGCGTCGGTCCACACGCTCAAGCCGCTGGATGCGCAAGGCATCGCGCGTGTGCTCGCCAGGTATCCGCGCGTTGTCGTGATCGAAGAGATGGTCCCTCGCGGCGGGCTGGGCGATGCGGTTAAGGCAATCGCCTGGGAAAGCGACGCCACATGCAGCTTGCGCTGTCTCTCTCTGAGAGACGCCTTCGTGCACTTGCACGGCTCGCACGCCGATGTGCTGGGCGCTCACGGTTTGAGCGTTTCCGCAGTCGTGAACGCGCTTCGGGGTGCGCACTGATGAGCGATCGGCTGCCTGACGAGCAGGTAGCGGCGCTACGGCGCTTGACGC
>JAUYMQ010000056.1 GCA_030698575.1 Deltaproteobacteria bacterium | reverse complement strand
TACCGCTCCTCGCAATGACAGGTGGGAGGCGCCGGACTGACGCGCTTCCGAAGGCGAAAATAAAGACTGGCGTCAACTGACTTACGACCGGAGGGTCGCCGCGCGCGGCTCAGATCCGGCGAGGATCGCCACCGACAGGCGCGCCGCCGTCGGCGGATGATTGCCGGCGGGTTGCCCGGACCAGCCAGTAGATGAGCCCTCCCAGGATCCCGAAGGGAAGGAGGATCAGGAGAATGGTCGTGCCGTAATAGGCGTCGCGGGCGCGGCTCGTCAGATCGAAACAGACGGCGCAGGCCAGCGCCGCGCGTGGCGCCAGGAGTGGCGCCGCGAGAAGCGGCAGCGCGCGAAGTGCCCGCCGCAACCGTCCCGTGCTTCGATCGCCGACAATTCGATTCATGACAGGTACACCAGGACGTAGAGAACCGGCCAGACGCCGGCCACGAAGAACCAGTACATGCGGAAGGGATCGAGCCAGGTCCTGTCGGTCCCCTCCCGCGACCGGGCCGGCGCGATGAGCGCCGCCGCGATGAGTGAGATAACGGCCGCCAGCACGTGGAGGCCGTGCGCCCCCACGATGGTGTAGAAGGTCGCGCCGTAGAGGCTCGAGCCGGTTGTCAGGCCATAGCGAACGAGGTTCACCCATTCGTAACCCTGGATCCCCACGAAGAGGGCGCCCAAAGCAGCGGTGATCATGATGAGCCGGCGCACTTGCGGCTCGCCGCGCCTGAGCGTCGCTGCGGCCTGCTGCATCGTCCAGGCGCTTGCCAGCAAAACGAGCGTGTTGAAACCCGTCACGCCGATGGGGAGCCGCGGCTGTCCCGCGGGCGGCCAATCGATGGCCTGGGCGCGCAGAACGACAAAGGCGCTGATAAGGCCCGCAAAGAACAGCGCCTCCGTCGCGATGAAGAGCGCCATGCCGAGCACGCGACTCGGGACGATGACCTCGCTCCGGGCGACGGGCGTCCCCGTGCTGCTCAATGCTCTGCCCTCAGCTTGTCGGGAGAGAAAACGATGTCCGGCACGAGGCCGAAGAAGAGAAAGTAGAGGCAGGCGAGCCCGGCCACGACGATCACCACGACGAAGAAGGGTTCGGCCTTGAGATGCATGAAGTAGTTCAACACCAGGTAGGCTTTCACGGCCGCGATCGAGAAGATGAGGACGACCGTAACCACGGGAAGCTGGATGAATCCCATGAGCAGCGACACCAGGAGCGCGCCAACGAGAATGCCCCAGATGGCCACGTAATTGGGATGGCCGTGCTCGACCGAAGCCGTATTCTGCGTCATGTCAATTCCCCGTCAGCTCGCCAGATAGAGAAGCGGAAAGAGGAAGATCCACACGATGTCCACGAAGTGCCAGTAGAGTCCCACGTACTCCACCCGCTGGGGCGCATGACCCTTGCGGACGGCTACGAGCACGGTCGCGATGGCGATCATGCCGCCCAGGACGTGCAGCGCGTGAAGTCCCGTCATGGTGTAGTAGAAAGACCAGAAGAGGCTTCTTGCCGGAACGAAGCCCGCGGCGATCTCGTGGCTGTACTCGTAGGCCTTCACGCCCATGAAGATGGCCCCGCCGAGCAGCGTGAAGCCGAGATTTCGAGCGGCTAGCTGAAACTTCCCTTCAGTAATCGCCGCGTGGGCCAGCACCACGGTGAGGCTGCTCGTGAGCAGCACCATGGTGTTCAGCGCCCCGGCGAAGTTGAGGGTATGGGATGCCTCGGCGGCCCATTCGGGGTGCTGCCACCGGAAGAGCACGTAGGTGGCGATCAGGCCGCCGAAGATCACGACCTCCGAGGCCAGGAACCACCAGATTCCGAGCCGGCCCGTCGGCACCTCGGTGCTCTCGTTCAGGATGTGCTCGGCGCGAGGATATTCGGCCATTCGTTTCTCCTGCCCCGGCCTCAGACCTTGGCGTCCTGGGGAAACCAGTCATCGACGCGGTCGGGCACGCTGTACTCGTAGGGCCCGCGGTAGACCTGCGGGACCGTCTCGAAGTTGCCGTGGGGGGGCGGCGAGGGGACCGTCCACTCGAGCGTGTTCGCCTGCCACGGGTTCGCCGGCGCCTTCGCTCCGCGCAGCAGCGACAGGACGGAGTTCACGACGAAGGGAATCTGAGAGAGGAGGATTCCGATGGCGCCCGCGGTGGCGATAATCTGCAATCGCTCCGCTTCGGGGCCCTGCATGGCCTCGAAGAACTGCGGGTTCGAGATGCGCCGGTGGTGCCCGCCGAAACCGAGGAGGAACATCGGAATGAAGGTCACGTGCATGAAGATGAAGGTGAGCCAGAAGTGCGCCTTCCCGAGTCCCTCGTTCAGCATTCGACCGAACATCTTGGGAAACCAGTAGTACCAGGCCGCGAAGAACCCGAAAAAGACGGGCGGGATCAGCGTGTAGTGGAAATGGGCCACGACGAAATAGGTGTCGTGCAGATAGATGTCGGTCGCTGCGGTGCCGAGGTGGATTCCCGTGACCCCGCCCAGCAGGAAGACCACGAGCGTTCCCAGGGCGAACAGCATCGGTGTCTTGAGTTCTATGGAACCCTTGTAAAGCGTCGCGATGAAGGCGAAGGTCATCACCGCAATCGGCACCGAGATGAGGATCGTCGTGATGCTGAAGGCGGTGGCGAGCCTTGGATCAATTCCGGCGATGAACTGGTGATGGGCCCAGACGATGAAGGAGAGCACGCCGGTGATGATGGTCGCATAGACCATCATTCGGTAGCCGAAGAAAGGCTTTCGCGAAAAGACCGGCAGGACCTCGGCCACGGCGCCGAACCCCGGGAGGAGGATGACATATACCTCCGGGTGCCCGAAGAACCAGAAGAGATGCTGGAACAGAATCGGGTCGCCGCCCGTGGCGGGGTTGTAGAATCCCGTGGCGGCCACGCGGTCAAGAATGAGCATCACCGCGCCGGCAATCAGCGGGCCGACCGAGAAGAGGAAGATGATGCTGGCCCCGAGCTGCATCCAGACCATGAGGGGCATGTCGAAGAGCTTCATCCCGGGCGCGCGGTTGTTGATGGCGGTTGTGATGAAATTGATCCCGCCCATCAGGAACGCCGCGAATTCCATCGCCACGGCGAGAAGCCAGAGTGTCACCCCCCATTGGCCCCCTGAATATGCGGCGCTGCCCGAGAGCGGCGGGTAGCTCGTCCAGCCGCCCGCCGCCGCGCCGCCCGGCACGAAGAAGGATGCGAGCAGCACGACCGTGCTCAGGAAAAAGATCCAGTAGGAGAGCATGTTGAGGCGCGGAAAGGCCATGTCGGCCGCGCCGATCATGAGGGGGATCAGGAAGTTCCCGAAGGCCGCCAGGAGAATCGGCATGGCGACCCAGAAGATCATGATCGTCCCGTGCATCGTCACAACGGCGTTGTAGCTCTGTGGGTCGATGGTGCCGTAGCCCGGAATCGCCTGGCCGGGATAGGCCAGCTGCATCCGCATGACGTAGGCGAGCAGGCCGCCCACGAGCGCCATGAAGATTCCCGTGGACAGGTACTGCTTCGCGATCGTCTTGTGATCGGTCGAGAAAACGTACTCCCGCCAGAAGCTCTTGGGGTGCGCAATCGCTGCGGTGCTCATCCTTCGTTTCTCTCCTCAGCAGGGATCGATGCGGCTGCTTCCGGCATCTTTGACTTTACCCAGTCGCTGTATGCCTCCTCGCTCTCGATGACCATCTTCCCCTTCATGATCGTGTGGCCCAGGCCGCAGATCTCCGCGCAGACGATCTCAAAGGTGCCGGTTTTGGTGGCCTCGAACCACCCCTTGATCACCCGGCCGGGGATGGCGTCCTGCTTGAGGCGGAGCTGGGGGACGAAGAGCGAGTGAATAACGTCGTTGGCGGTGAGCTCGAATTCGACGACCTTCCCGACGGGGACGTGCAGCTCGCTCATGACGTCGACGTCATCATCGCTGCCAAGCTCGCCGTCGGGGCCGGGCAGGGTGAACTTCCAGGCCCATTGCACAGCCGTGATCCGCACGATCTCGTCCGACTCGGGAATCTCGATCTTCACCTTGTCCCAGATGGGCGCGGCCACACCGTCGATGACGAGGTCGAATCCCAGGACGACCACGCACGGAACCAGGACCCAGGACATGGCTCGCAGCGACCGCCCGGGCAGGTAGGCGGCCTTCTGGCCGGGCTTTCGCCGGAAGGCCACCGCAAACCCGATCAGCACTGCCTCGGCGAGGATGAACCAGACGCCCACGATGGCGCTGATGAAGATCAGCAGCCCGTCAAGGTCGGCTGCGTAGCTGGATGCGGCCTCGGGAAGCCAGTTCTCCATAAAGGACTATCTCCCTACTCTTCCCAGCTTTCGCGAAGGCGAGCCATCGCGCGCGGGCGGCGACGCAGCAGGAACCAGAACATCGCAACGGCCGAGAGAAGATTCGCCATGGCGACGGCCCATGCGCCAAGGGCGCCCACCAGATTGGGAACGATCGCGGCCTCGAAGCCGAAGATTACCGATTGAAAAAGAAGAAAAAGGAGCACGAGCACGAGTCCGAACTGCGGGTTGCGCTCGACGAGCGAGAACATCCATGCAAGCACCGTGCCCGCAATCAGGAACGCGGCGCCGTGGAGGCCGGAGTAGGCGAACACCATGCTGGTGTTCACGCCCGTGACCAGATGGACGTCGAGGTCCTGGAAGATGACACTGCCGATGAGCGACGGCGTGTAGAACGCCTCCCTGAGCAGGACGTCGAACAGCAGGAACCAGATAGCGACGACGGCAGCGCCGATCATCCCCGCAACGACACCGTGTTCGATGATGACCGCGAGGTCATGTGCTCGCGCGGCGGCTTCGTCAGAAGAGGCCGCCCGGGTCTCGGTCGAAACGTTCGTCATGTCGGACTCCTCGGAGGGACTAACTCGGCGAGCAGCGCCGTCGGGCGCGGGCATGATACCAAAATGAAAGTTTGGTGGAAGACCGTTGGCGCGACTATTCCGTACCCGCAAACCCCCACTTTTCG
>JAUYMQ010000039.1 GCA_030698575.1 Deltaproteobacteria bacterium | reverse complement strand
GACACGCTGGCGCTCGTCACTTTCGGTGTAGGGCCGGCCTCGGAGCACCCCAGGAATGCCGGCGTTGGCGTGATCGAGGACGCCGTGCGAGACCTCATAAGGCTCTTCGCCAACCCGCCAGACCAGCGTGAAGGGATTATTGGACGTCTGCGAGCGGCCGCTGGGCCCGCGCGGGAACTCACCGACGGGCTTCGGGAAGACCCACTCACCCCGCCTGGCCATAGCGCCGCGGGCGCCAACGCCGGCTACTGGGCGGCTCAGGTCGAGCGCCAGGTGACGGCCTGGCTTGCCGCCGCTGTCCGTGGCTCCCCGGCCGGCGTCCTCAAGACTCCTGGTGCGGAGGCCTCGGCGTCCCTGCCGGTGACTGATGATTTCGTGGAACGGGTCGAGAGGCTGATCGCCCGAGTGGAGCGCCTTGCTGACGCCATGAACATGCGCTTCCTCTACGAGCCGAAACGCCGGTTGTTCACCATCGGGTACAACGTCGGGAGCGGACAGTTCGACTCGTCATATTACGACCTCCTTGCCAGTGAGGCCCGACTGGCGAGCCTGGTGGCGATCGCCCGGGGAGACGTGCCGGGCGAGCACTGGTTCGCCTTGGGACGCTTCTTCGGGTCGGCCCAGGGTCACCGGGTGCTATTCTCGTGGAGCGGGACGATGTTCGAGTACCTGATGCCGGTGCTCCTGACCCGTAGCTACCGGCACACGCTCCTCGACGAGGCCTACCGGGAGGCGGTCGGGCTCCAGATCGACTACGGGCTGGAGCAGGGCGTCCCTTGGGGCATGTCTGAGTGCGCCTTCGCCGCCGTCGACGCCAACAAAGTCTACCAGTACCAGGCTTTTGGGGCGCCAGGCCTCGGGCTAAAACGGGGGCTCGCCGACGACCTGGTCGTGGCGCCCTACGCCAGTGCACTGGCTTTGATGGCCAATCCCGCCGCGGCGCTGGCGAACCTCAAGAGGCTCGGCCGCCTGGGACTGTGTGGCGCCTACGGCTACTTCGAATCGATCGACTATACGCGGCGGCGCCAACCGAAGGGCCATCACGGCGTGGTCGTACGCACTTACATGGCTCATCATCAGGGCATGACGCTGCTAGCGCTTGACAACGTGCTGAACTCCGCAGTCATGCAGCGCCGGTTCCATGCCGACCGGCGGGTCCAGTCCGTCGAGCCACTCCTCTTCGAGCGAATTCCTGTGGCGCCCCTGCTGGTGAAGGCGACCGAGCGCGGTGAGGCCCCCGCCAGGCTGCCGGTGGCCCGTCCGGTCGAGCCAACGGCTCCTATCGACGCCCTGGCTCCGGCGACGCTCCTGCTCGGGAACGGCGCATACACCGTGATGGTGACTTCGACGGGAGGCGGCTTCAGCCGCTGGCGCGACATGGACATCACGCGCTGGCGAGCAGACACCACGCTCGACCCCTATGGTATGTTCTTTTACATCAGAGACCTGGACCGTGACACGTTGTGGTCGGCCACCTATCAGCCGACCAGGAGGCCTGCATCCCGTTACGAGGCCAGGCTCATCCCCGGCCGGGCCGAGTTCGAGCGGCGCGACTTCGGGATCGACGTGACGACAGAGATTGCGGTCTCTCCGGAGGACGCCGTCGAGGTCCGCCACCTGACGCTTGCCAACCACTCGAACCGGCGGCGTCGCCTCCAGGTGACGAGCTACGTCGAGCTGTCGCTAGCCCCCCACGGCGCGGACCTGGCCCATCCGGCCTTCAGCAAGCTCTTCGTTGAGACCGAGTTCCTCCCCGCCCCGGGGGCTCTTCTCGCCCGGCGCAAGCCTCGCTCGACGCAGGACCCCCTGGTCTGGGCCGGCCACGTCTTGGCGCTGGCGGACTCTCCGCAAGTTGCGGTCGCGGCTACAGGCTACGAGACCGACCGGACTTGTTTCATCGGGCGGGGAAGGAGCATGGAGAACCCTCTGGCGCTCGACGCCGGCCTCAAGGGCAACGTCGGGCCGGTTCTCGACCCGATATTCAGCTTGCGCTGCGAGCTAACGCTTGACCCGGGAGAACGCGTGGGGCTGGCGTTCGTGACTGCAGCTGCCGGGAGTCGCGGGGAGGTCATGGCTCTCGTCGATAAGTACCAGAGCCTCCCGGCCGCCCGCGCTGCCGTCGAAGCCGCTGTCAACCAGGGACAGTTGCTCGCTCGTCAGCCCCTGCTAACAGCCGACGACCTCCGGCGCTTCCAGCAGCTCGCCGGTCACCTTCTCTATCCCAGCGCCCGGATGCGAGCCTCCGAGCCTCAACTCCGCCGGAACCGGCTGGGCCAGTCCGGGCTCTGGGGTCACGGCATCTCGGGCGATCTCCCGATCCTCCTCGTCCCGATCGGCGACCGGCGCGACATCGAGGTCGTGGGGGAGGCGCTCCTTGCTCACTCCTACTGGAGGCTCCTTGGGTTCCGAGCGGACCTCGTCATCCTCAACGAGGAGGCCGGAGGCTACGAGCAGCGGCTCCAGTGGGATCTTCGGCAAGTCATCCAGCGTTACGCCCCATTCACTCCGCTCGACCAGCCCGGTGGCATCTTCTTGCGCCCGGCCGAACCGCTGGCGGAAAACGACCTGGCGCTTCTCTTCGCCGTGGCCCGGGTGGCGCTGATAGCCGCACGAGGGCCTCTCGTTCAGCAGCTCGGGATGCCGACGGAAGTGCGGGAGCTGCCGCCTCCCCTCGCAGTCGGCCGGCGCGCCAACGAGGAATCCTCAGCGCCGTTGCCGTTCCTGGAGCTGCCGTACTTCAACGGCGTGGGTGGCTTCACCCCCGACGGCCGGGAGTACGCGATCTACCTTGGGCCCGGGACGCGCACTCCCGCGCCCTGGGTGAACGTGCTCGCCAACCCGGGTTTCGGCGCCCTGATCTCGGAGTCCGGGTCAGGCTTCACCTGGGCCTCGAACTCCCAGGGTAACCGCCTCACCCCCTGGTCCAACGACCCGGTGAGCGACCCGCCCGGTGATGCTATCTACATTCGCGACGAGCACCTGGGGGTGTTCTGGACACCGACCTCCGCGCCCATCCGGGAGGAGGACGCCTACCGGGCGCGGCACGGCCAGGGATATACTGTGTTCGAGCATAACAGCCACGCCGTGGAGCAGGAATTGGTGACATTTGTGCCTCTAGACGAGGCCGGAGGCGCACCGGTCCGGGTCCAGCGCCTTCGGCTTCGCAACCGCTCGTCGCGCCGCCGCCGGCTCAGCGTCTTCGCCTACTCTGATTGGGTCCTCGGTACCAACCGTGAGGAAACCCAGATGCACGTGGTTACGACCTGGGACGCTGCAAGCCGGACGCTGCTGGCCCGCAACGCTTACCATGCGGACTTCGGGAGCCGCGTAGCGTTCGCCAGCGCGAGCCCGCTGCCACAGTGCTTCACTGCCGACCGGACCGAGTTCCTCGGTCGCAATGGCTCCTTCACCCGACCTGCCGCTCTGCTGCGCCAAACGCTGTCCGGTGAGGCCGGCGCGGGGCTGGATCCTTGCGCAGCGCTCCAGGTGACAGTTGAGATCGACCCCGGGCAGGAGGAGGAAATCACCTTCCTTCTCGGGGAGGCCCCGGACATGGCCGAGGCGCTGCGGTTGGTCGAACGCTTCAGGGACCCGGTCCGGGTCGAGCAGGCGTTGCAGGAGGTCCGGTCCTGGTGGGACCACCTGCTGGAGGCGGTCCAGGTGGAGACGCCGGACCTGGCCACCAACTTCTTACTGAACCGCTGGCTTCTCTACCAGGCCCTCTCATGCCGCGTCTGGGCCCGCTCGGCCTTTTATCAGTCGGGCGGCGCTGTCGGCTTTCGCGACCAGCTTCAGGACTGCCTCGCCCTGGTCTACGCTGCCCCGGAGGTCACCCGGCAGCAGATCATCGCCGCAGCTTCCCGCCAGTTTGTTGAAGGCGACGTCCAGCTTTGGTGGCACCCTCAGTCGGGCGCCGGCGTGCGGACGCGAATCTCGGACGACATGCTCTGGCTGCCCTACGCCACGGCGCAGTATGTTCGGGTAACCGGCGACGCGGGAATCCTCGATGAGACGATGCCCTTTCTCGAGGGGCCCGCGCTGGCAGACGGCGAGCGTGAAGCCTACTTCGTGCCGGCAGTCTCACTGGATACGCATTCTCTCCTCGACCACTGCCGGCAAGCAATCGCCCGGGGCGCCACTTCCGGTCCACACGGCTTGCCCCTCATCGGCGGGGGCGACTGGAACGACGGGCTGAACCGGGTTGGCGTAGAAGGCCGGGGCGAGAGTGTCTGGCTGGCCTGGTTCCTCGTAGACGTTCTGGGCAGCTTCGCCGAGCTGTTGGAGGGCCGAGGGCAGACCGAGGAGGCGCTGAAGCATCGGGCGCAGTCCGAGCGCCTGACGGCCGCTGTGGAGGCGCACGCTTGGGATGGCGACTGGTACCGGCGAGCCTACTTCGACGATGGGACGCCGCTCGGCTCGCGGGAAAACACCGAGGCGCGGATTGACTCGTTGCCGCAGTCGTGGGCCTCCATCTCCGGCGCTGCGGACCCGTCGCGCGTCGAGAAGTCGCTGCGAGCGGTAGAAGAGCGCCTCGTGCTTTCGGCCGAGGGGCTGGTCCTGCTCTTCACACCTCCCTTCGAGAAGTCGCCGGTTGATCCGGGCTACGTCAAAGGTTATCCGCCGGGCGTCCGCGAGAACGGCGGGCAGTTTACCCACGCTGCGCTCTGGGTAGCGATGGCGTTTGCTCGCCGGGGGGATGGCGACAAGGCGGTCGAGATCCTTCGGATGCTCAGTCCGGTCGAGCACGCGCGAACACCTGAGGCTGTCGAGCGCTACAGGGTCGAGCCCTACGTCGTGGCGTCCGATGTCTACTCGCTTGAAGGCCACGTTGGCCAGGGGGGCTGGACCTGGTACACGGGCT
>JAUYMQ010000038.1 GCA_030698575.1 Deltaproteobacteria bacterium | reverse complement strand
CGCATGTCATTGCGAGGAGGGCCACAGGCCCGACGAAGCAATCTCCCGGCGAATCCCGCCGCAGGGGGATTGCTTCCTCGCTTCGCTCCTCGCAATGACAGGTGACGCTGAATTGACCAGGTAACCGGCTTTGACACGCCGATCTTGCAGGCAACCCATGTTCAAGGATTTCATGTTCGAACGAACGATGTCCGGCGATCGCCCGGGTCTCACCCGCCGGGCCTTCCTCCACCGTGCGGGCCTCGCGGCTTCCCTCGCCGCATTGGCGCGCCTCCCCGCGGCGCCGGCCGCCGCGGCGCTCGCCGGGGCGGTTCCAGGCGACGGCGTGCTTTCGGAACGGGAGCGCGACATTCTCGCGCATATCGTGGGTCGCATGGTTCACGCGGGCGGCCCCGCCCCGCCCACGGACCCGGAGAATGCCGTCACGACGATCGATTCCCTGCTCGGCCGCCTGGATCAGGCCGTTGTGGCCGATCTCCCGCTGGCCCTTCACCTTTTCGAATGGGGGCCGATGGCCTTTGATTTCACCTTCACGCGCTTCACCCGCATGACGGATGCGCAGAAGGACGCCTCGATCCGCTGCTGGATGACAAGCCGCCTCGCTTTGCGGCGGCTCGCTTTCCTCGCGCTGCGGAATCTCTCCTTCATCGGCCATTACGCCCAGCCCGCAGCCTGGAAAGCGATTGGCTACAAGGGGCCGCTCATTGCGGGGGGAGGTGGCTTGTGATCGTGCCGCTGCTCCCCGGCGGCGGGGATCTCGTCGAGCGCGCCGACGTGTGCGTCATCGGCTCTGGCGCCGGGGGCGCGGTGGTCGCGGCGCTTCTTGCAGAGGCAGGGCGCTCGGTCGTGCTTCTCGAACAGGGGCACCACTGGACCGCGAAGGATTTCACGCAGCGCGAGGAGGAGATGCTCCCACGGTTGTTCGAGGAGGGGGGCATGCGGATGACCGTCGACGGCGGGATCAACATCCTGCAGGGGAGGAACGTCGGCGGCTCCACCGTTCACAACCTCTGCTACGCCTTCCGCACGCCCGAACCGATCCTTCGCCTGTGGCGCGAGGAGCACGGGCTGCCGGAGCTGATGCCCGGGGCGGTCGAGCCGTCGTTCGCGCGGGTCGAAGCGGGGCTCAAGGTGAAGCAGATCCGCGAGGACGAGGTGAACCGGATGAACCAGATCATCCGGGCGGGCGCGGAGAAGCTCGGCTACAGCGGGTTTGTCACGAAACACAACCGCGAAGGGTGCCTCAAAGCCGGCTACTGCATCCTGGGGTGCAGCTACGACGCGAAGCAGTCGATGCTGGTGACCTACGTGCCCCGGGCGGACAGGGCGGGGGCGCGCATCTACGCAAATGCCAGAGCGGAGCGCATCGAGGCCGAGGGCGGCCGCGCGCGCCGCGTGCTGGGGCACATCGTGGGCCCAGGCGGCGCGGCGCATGGCGCCCTCGAGATCACCGCGCCGGTCATCGTCCTCGCGGCCGGGTCAATCGGCTCGCCCGACGTCCTCCTCCGGAGCGGCCTGGCGAATGGATCGAACCAGGTGGGGCGGAACCTTCACCTTCACCCGGCCGCGATTGCCACCGGCTTCTTCGAGGATGTGATCGATTCCTACCGGGGAATTCCCCAGAGCTACTACATCGACCAGTTCATAGATCTGGAGCGGGATCCGCGCGCCGGCTACATGCTCATGCCCATCACCGCCTTCCCCATCCTGACGGCGGCGACGCTGCCCGGCTTCGGCGAGGCGCATCACGCGCTCATGCGCGACTACGCGCGCACGGCCGGCCTCCTCGTGCTGTTGCACGATCAGTCCTCCGGACGCGTCGAGTCCGGAGGCTCCCTGTCGAAGCCCCGCATTACCTACAACCTGGAGGACCGCGACGCGCGGCAGATCGCCGAGGGGCTCGTCCACTGCGCAGAAGTGCTCTTTGCGGCGGGCGCGCGGCGGGTGCTCGTGCCCTACTGGCCCGAGCCTCTAATTCTCGAGCGGGGGGACGACCCCGCGGTCATCGCGCGGCGGGGCGCGGCGCAGGGCGAGATCGTGCTGACCTCCGTCCACCCCCAGTCGACCTGCCGCATGGGCGGCGATCCCGCGTCCTCGGTCGTGAACGCCTGGGGGGAATGTCACGACGTTCGGGGCCTCTACGTGGCCGACATGAGCGTCTTTCCAACCTCCCTCGGCGCCCCGCCCCAGATCACGACCGCCATGCTCGCCGATCGTACGGCGCACCGGATTCTCGACACCCTCTGAACCCCCGGCCGGGCGACGGCCCGGATTTTCCGCCCGCTCCGGGCCATTGCAGCTTCGCTGCCGGTGCTGCCGCCCCGGCGGCAGGGCAAAAGTCTTGCCTGACGCGGCCTTGTCTGATATGCAGGAGGTGTTCGGGTTTCCCCCCTCCCCGATCCCATGAGCGCGTCAAGCGGTGCCGGGGGGCACCGGCGCGCAGGGATCAACCTAACCCCTTCCCGGAAGGACCGATGCGCTTGCGCCGAGCACAGGGGTGCGCCCCGGTGGGCCTCCTTCTCGTCCTTGCCCTCGTTCTGATCGCGGCGCCCGGCGCCCGCGCGCAGGATCTGGGGGATCTGAACGTCAAGGGGACCAAGCTCCCCGTCAACATTGTGGCGGACGAGATCGACTACGAGAGCGCGGACGGGATTTACACCGCCGAGGGCCGCGTCCGGATCAGCCAGTCCGGCCGGACGCTCACCTCTGACTGGGTGATGCTGGATTCCGAGTCTCGCATCGGCGTCGCCAGCGGCAACGTCGTGCTTCGCGACGATACCGAGACGGTCCACGCCGACTTCATGGAATTCAACATCGACACCCTCGCCGGCATCGTCTACCGCGGGCGCTTCGAGGACGACAAGACGCATTTCAAGGTCACGGGAAGCGAGATCCGCCGGCTCTCGGACAAGGAGTACCAGCTGAAGGAGGGGACCTTCACGACCTGCGACTGCGGCCCGGGCGAAGTGCCGAGCTGGAAGATCGAGGGCGAGAGGATCGACGTCACGGTCGACGGCTACGCCAAGGTGAAGGACGCGAAGTTCAAGGTGAAGGACCGTACCGTCGCCATCATTCCCTACGGCGTCTTCCCGGTGAAGACCACGCGGCAGTCCGGTCTCCTTTTCCCGCTCATCGGACAGTCGAGCCGGAACGGCTTCCAGTTCAATCTGCCCTACTACTGGGCCATCAGCGAGAACACCGACGCGACCTTCTACCAGGAGGTCCTTGGCAAGCGCGGCTACAAGCAGGGCGCCGAGTACCGCTATGTGTTCGACCCTGAGACCTACGGGCAGATGAATGCGTGGTACCTGAACGACCAGGATGTGAGCGAGGAGGACAACTTCGACAGCGATCGCTGGGCGATCCGGTGGGACGCGCGACAGAAGTTTCCCCTGGGGATCCGCGGGAAGGTCGACCTGAACCAGGTGAGCGACAACGGCTACGTGGTCGATTTCGAGGATATCGGGCGCGACTCGAGCCGCTTTCTCGAGTCACGGGGCCAGCTCGAGCGCCCCTTCGACCGGGGCACGATCACGGCGGGCGCGATCTACGCGAACGATCTGCAGAGCCCCGACGACCAGGACCGGGACGATGTCATCCTGCAACGCCTGCCCTACGTGCAGGCCGATCTCATCGATCAGCCGGCCTTCGACTCGCCGTTGCGCT
>JAUYMQ010000032.1 GCA_030698575.1 Deltaproteobacteria bacterium | reverse complement strand
TCCGCGACAAAATCGAGCCACTCGCGCCGCAGCCGCCGGTCGAAACCGATCTCGCCGGGTTTCATGCTCGCTGAGGTCCGATCTGCACCCAGGGGACGATGACTTCCTCGAGAGCGATGCTGCCATGGCCGACGATCGACTCGCCGACCGGCACGAACGCCTCGCGCCCTTCAGCGAGCAGAGGGCAGTAGTCGTCAGGGAGTCCGAGGGACGGCCATTCGATCGAGCGTGAGAACTGCTGCTTGACGGCTCGGCGGAGGAGGTTGTTCGCGTAGACCCGGGCACGGGCCCCGCGTTCCTCGGCGAGGGCACCCTCCGAGGGCCGCCCCATGCCTGTCGCCTCGATGTTGCCGTGATCCGACGTCAGGTGAACCTCGTAGCTCCGCTCCACGAGGAGCGCCAGCAAGCTGGCGAGATAGCCCGAGCGTGCCCACAACCGCACCTGGGCGTGCATGCCGGCCGTGCCAAGCTCGACGCCGTGCATGATGCGATCGACCTTGTCGACGACGAGTCCCAGGACTCGGTTGGCAGGATTGGCGGTGAGATCCTCGACGTCGGCGAGGGGGCCATCACCGAGGCCCTTCGCGTACGAGACAGCCGTCGAGGCCAGCCCCTGGTCGGCCCAGAACTGGCTCCAGAGCTTCGGCTCCTTGTCGGTGGTATACAGGCTTGCGGCAAAGAACAGAGGCACCTTCCCGGCAAAGAGGGCTTGGCGTGAAACCGCAGTCAGGGTCGGAACCCAGGCGAAGAGCGCGCTCTCGCGGCAGAGAAGTTCCGGCAGGCCGGCGAGCGCGCTCTCGCGGATCGTGACCCACTGATCGAGGGAGAGTCCGTCCATGACCACGAGGGCGACCTTCCGCGCATGGCCGGCCGTCATCAGCTGCGCGAGGTGCCTCGGCAGATGGTGCACCATGACGGGCGGCACGGCAGGTTGATTGTGCAGGCTGCCGTAGCGACCGTTGACCCACGCCGTGAAGGCCTCATCGATCCTCGACCGCGTGGTCGCGAACTGGCTGAGCAAGTTCGGCTCGAGGGCGGCGCCGTCAGCGTGGTGGAGCGCCAACAGCTCCCCCCATCGGAGCGCGAAACTGAGCCAGTCCGTATGCCGGGCCTCAGGGCCGGGAATCGAGTCGGTCGCGCTGGTGAGGAGGTGCTCAGCCTTCCGCGCACGGTCGGCGATGGGGTCAATCCGGAGGCCGACGGCCGCCCAGGTCTTGGCCCACGCAGTGGCTCGCGGATGCTCGACGGGCCGGAGGTGACCCTCCAGGAACAAGCTGTCGATGTAAACCCGGACGTCGTCATGGTCGAACGGGAGATTTGCGGGACCGGAAAACTGGAGCCCGTACGAGGACGCTGGCTCCGCTGTGCGCCCCGTCTCGCCTGGGGCCTGGCCGGCGAGGAAGACAGGCCATCTCTCCTGCAGGAACGCGAAGAAGGCCACCCGGTCGGGCACGATCCGCTCCAGCGGCCAGTCGGTGAAGCGTCCGTCGCTTCGGAGGATCCGGGTGATGTGCTCGTCGAGGATCGCGGGCACGACCCGGTTGCGGAAGTGGCGTCTCAGGAGGACCCGGAGGAGGTCTGCCGGGCGCCGGAGCTGCTCCGGGAGAATCTCGAACACGTGGCGGAGCACATAGCTCTTGGTCTGGGTGTCACCCAGTTGGCCAGGGGGATCGTCGGCCTGCGCTCGCCACAGCGCGTCGAGGTCGCCCCGGTCGAGGCAGTCGATCACTGGATAGCTGAGGCTCGGGAAGAGATCGGCGAGGCTGAACGAGAGGCGGCGCCCAGCTCTCAGCAGATCGTACGGCAGCGTGGCCAGATTGGCGCTCGGCGCTCGTAGAACGACGACGAGATCAGTGGACTCGCCCCGATCCCATCGCGCCCGGTACTTCGACTCGTAGGCGTACCTGAAGGCGATGTGGTCATCGAACGGGATGAGGTCGAAGCCTCGCTCACGGACGCCCGTCAGAACGCCCTCCTCAAGCAAGAGGCCGTCGGGGTCCGCGGCGAGCGTGAGCCTGGATACCTGGGGCGTGAACGCCTTCAGGACCTGGTCGCGCCAGCTCGGCCTGCGCCTGCTCATCACGGAGCTCCGCCGTGGATACGGACGATCAGGATTGGCGTCAACTCGGGCTGGACGCGTGCGCGTCGGTCCAGTGTGTCCCGCCACGCTCGCTCTTCTCTGTCAAGCTCGCGAAGGCGGTGGGCGCGAACGCCAGGAAGGCCGATGCGCTCAATGGCCCGCCGTCTCGCCCCGAAGGCGGCCACGGCCTTGTTGCGCTCACGCTCGATACGCGTTCGGTGCTCGCGGGCGAGGGCCGCGTAGACCGGGTGCCCGTGCGTTTCGGCGGCGCGCTGGATATCGGGGAGCACCTTCTCGACCGAGCATTCGGGCGCTGGTGCAGCGTCGATCGGCAAGTCGTTGACGAGCTGGTCCCAGAGGTGACGGGCCGTTGGCATCAGGACTCGGCCGTCCTCGTGGAGGAAGAGGGGCATGATCCGCGCGAGCTGCGAGTCCTCGGCGACGGCGCCGATCCGCCAGAGCGCCCACCAGCCGAGGATCTCTGGCGACAGATCGTCCAAGCGAAGCGTTGGCACCGCCTGACCTGGGACGAACCGCGGGAGTCGGGTCGTGAGCCCCCGTATCGCAGCATCCTCGAGCGTCAGGGTCTGCACACCTGGCTCCGCGATGTCGCGCCGTGCGAACAGCGCCCGGCGCATCTCCGTGCCGTCTGGCCACCGGAGATGATAGGTGTCGCCGTCGCGCTTGACGTCTCCCCCAAACGCGGCGATGTAGGCCGTCGTCATGCGCTCGATCCAGTACGGCAGGGGATGGGAGGCCAGCGTCCGGGCGAGCCCCGGATCGAGGGGCGTGTCCTCGGCAAGCATCGCGGCGCCTTCGCGGACGGCACGAGCCTGGTCGCGAACCTGACGCGTTATAGAGTCAACCTTGTCTGTGATCTCGGAGGGGTCCAGGAGCGCTTCGGCGTAGAGGCGCTCGAAGAGCGCGCCCCCCTCTGCCGAGTCGAGGACGTCGGCCGCCTTGTCGGCCCCGAACTCCTCGAGGATGACCGCGAGTTTGGCCTCCAGCACCTCGCGGACACGGTACTCGACGGTGTCTGCCAGCACTAGGTTGATGGCGCGCACCGGATGGTGCTGGCCGATGCGATCGACTCGGCCGATCCGCTGCTCAAGGCGCATGGGGTTCCACGGGATGTCGTAATTGACGACGACATGACAGAACTGAAGATTGAGTCCCTCACCGCCGGCGTCGGTGGAGATCAGGACGCGCACGGGCCCGGCAAAGGCCTCCTGTGCACCCTGACGCTCGCCCAGGTCCATCGAGCCGTTGAGGCAGGCCACGGAGAACCCGCGCTCTTCGAGATGGGCACGGAGCATCTCCTGCGTCGCCACGAACTCGGTGAAGAGCAGGACCTTGAGCGCCGGATCGACCTCTTCCTGCTGGAGGCGATAGACCAGGTCCAGGAGAGTCTCTGCCTTCGTGTCCGGGCCTGTAGCCTCGCACGCTCTCGCGGCGTCCAGCAGGGCCTCGACTTCGGCCCGCTCGCTGCGCAGGGCACTCACGGCCGCGCCGAGAACGGCGTCGACCTGCTCCTGGCCGTCCATGTCGGACCACTCGTCGGCGGAGAGGTCCGTGTCGAGGCTGAGCTGAGCGGGCGGGGTCTGGAGGACTTCGAGGCGCCGCTCCAGCGCCGACCGGATCGCGCGCGTGCTCGACGTCACGAGGCGCTGCATGAGGAGCATCAAGAAGCCGATGTGCTGGCGCTTCTCCCGGCGGGCCCTGTCGTAGCCTTCCCGGACGTACTCGGTCACGGCCTCGTAGAGGGCGCGCTGGCGAGCGTGGCGCTCGTCCCAGGTGACCGGGAGGAGCCGGGTGTGCCGAGGTTGGAAGAGCGGCTCGCCGGCCGCGTCGATGGCGCGGCGCTTCTCCGTCCGGATCACGTAGGGCTGCACCCGCTCGCGCGAGATGAAAGAGGGATCGGGAAAGGCCGTGTGGTCGAGCAGCGACACGAGACGATGAAACGCATCGGTCTTGCCTTGATGCGGAGTGGCTGACAGGAGGAGCAGGTACGGTGAGGCTTCCGCCAGGCCCTCGCCCAACCTGAAGCGTGCGACCTGGTCGGTGCTACCGCCGAGACGATGGGACTCGTCGACGATGATCAAGTCCCAGCCGGCCGCAAGCAGATCGTCGAAGCGCTCACGGTTGTGGGCCGCAACGTCCGTCCTGGACCAGCCCCGCCGCGCGTCGACGGGCTTGACGGAGTCCAGCGGGCAGACGACCTGGTCGTAGCGCCGCCAGAGGTTCTCGTCGGGATCGAGACGCCGATAGGAGACGAACTCGCCGGGAGTGAGGGGGTGGAAGTCCTCGTCGAAGTGGGTGCGCATCTCGGCGACCCACTGGGCAACCAGCCCCTTCGGAACGACCACGAGCGTC
>JAUYMQ010000029.1 GCA_030698575.1 Deltaproteobacteria bacterium | reverse complement strand
CACGCTCTTTCACATCCGCGGCAGCCTGGGTGAGATCTACGCGGCATCGATGGCGCGGCACGGCGCGCAGATGCCGAGCCAGGCCATCGAGATGCGCTTTCGCAAGGCATTCGCGTCGGCCCCGCCGCTGAGCTTTCCGGGCGCCACCGGCGAGGTGCTCCAGCGGCTCGAGCGCGTCTGGTGGCGCACGCTGGTGGCGGAAGTGATGCTCCCGGCAGGCGCCTTCCCGCGTTTTCAGGACTGTTTCAACGAGCTGTGGGATCTCTTTCAGACCGGGCAGGGTTGGGAGCTGGACCCGGAGGCGAAGCAGCTCCTCGATCACCTCGCGGCGCAGGGCTACCGGATGGGCATCATCTCGAACTTCGACTCACGGCTTCGCCCGCTGCTGCGAGACCTCGGCATCGCGGACCATTTCCAGAGCGTCACGCTCGCCACCGAAGAAGGGGTGATGAAGCCCAATCCGGAGATCTTCCGGCGCGTGATGCAGCGGCACGACCTGCAGCCCGGGGAGGCTATCTATGTCGGCGACAATCCCAGGCGTGACGTCGAGGGCGCGCGCGCCGCGGGGATGACGCCCGTGCTGGTGGTGCGCCCCCGGTTCGTTCCGGGCTGGGAGACGGCGCCGCTGCCCCGGGCCGGGGCCTCGCCCTCGGGCGTAAGGCAGTTCGCATCCCTCGGCCGGCTGCTCAAGTGGTTCACCGAGACGGCGCTCGATACAACCGGAGAGACGAACCTCAGGGGGCCGCACCCATGAGCGACTTTCCCTGCCTCACGGCGCCCGGCCTGAAGGACATTCCCGGCCTGGTCCACGCATTCCTGGGCCGCATCGAACAGCCTGCCGACGGCCCGCCTCTCTGCAGCCACGGCCACCGCGATCCCCTCTGCCACGTGAAGACCACGCTCGGGCTCGACGGTTGCACCATCACGACCATGAAGCAGGTGCACGGCGACGCGATCCTCGATGTTGCGGAAACGCGGGTGAAGACGGCGGGCGAGGCTGATGCGATGGCCAGCGGCACGCCGGGGGTTTTCCTGGCGGTGCAGACGGCCGATTGCGTGCCGGCGCTGGTGGTGGATCCCGTCCGCCGGGTGTGCGCGGCGGTGCACGCCGGATGGCGCGGCGCGCTCGCCGGCATCGCCGGCAAGGCCGTGGCCCACCTGCGCGATCACTATGGCTGCGATCCGGCCGATGTGCGGGTGGCCTTCGGCCCCGCCATCGGGCGCTGCTGCTTCGAGGTGGGGCCGGAGGTGATCGCGGCCTTCGAGAAGAAGATGGGAGAAACGTTCGACGCTTACGTGGATCGGAAGGGCGAGAAGGGGAGGGTGGATCTCCGAGGGCTGGTTGCGCGCCAGCTCACCGACGCGGGGCTCCGGGCCGGCCATCTGGAAACCGTCGGCGGCTGCACGTTCTGTTCCGAGAAGGAATTCTTCTCCTACCGGCGCGATGGAAAGACCGAGGGGCGGCAGATCACGCTCGCGGGCTTCAGCGCATGATCCTCACCGGCTGAGGCGCCGCGTCCGATCCTCAACCGGCGGCCTTCCACAGGGCGCCGTCCGCGCAAGTGCATCCCAGCCTCTCCAGCCGTTTCAGGTGCTTCTCGATCATTACCCGCTCGATCTCCCGGTACATGAATGCCGGTTCGGGGTAACGCCTGTAGACCAGGTGCGCGTCGACGATCTCGTCGAGGGTGTGCGGGCGGTCGGCGAGCATCCTGAGAATGGCCTCGTCGCGCTGGAGAATCTTCTGCTCGAAGCGATCGAGCGCACTGCGCATCTCATCGCCCTTGAACAACCCTTTGCCGTGCGAGGTGACGAGCGTGCGCGGCTTCATGTCGCGTACGCGGCGGATCGATTCGAGAAACTGATCGATCGATGAAAAGTGATCGCCGTAGAAGGGGCCGAAACTCGTGAGATCCACGTCGGCGATGAAAAACACGTCCTCGCCCTCGAAGTAGACGCCCGCGTGCCCCGGCGTGTGCCCCGGCAGATAGACGAAGCGCATCCTCAGGCCGCCAACTTCCACCACCTCGTTATCGACCACCTCCCGGTGCACCGGACTTTCCCGGAAGCCCCAGACGTCGGTCATCATCTTTCGCCAGGCCTCTTCCTCCGCCCGGCCCGCCATGCCGTTGGCGGCGGCGTAGGCGTCGAGCGAGCGAATGAAGGGCGCGTCCTCGGCGGGCGCGATGACCTTCGCGTTCGGAAAGAGATGGTTGCCCCCCTCGTGATCCTCGTGGCAGTGGGAGTTGAGCACCCAGGCGACGCTCTCCGGGTCGAAGTCGTACCGCGCCGGGTCGAAGGTCATGCCGGGGTCGATGACCGCCGGCTCGGGCCCGTGCACGTAGAGGGTGTGGGAGTAGGGGTAGCGCCCGCCGTCGGGGCCCGGAAGCACCTCGACGGGACCGAAACGGACGCGCTCTGAGAGGCCGCGGGTCTTCACACTTCGTCGCTCTCGCGCAGCCTGGCGAGGATCGAGTAGTCCTCGAGGGTCGTCGTGTCACCGACAGTGGCTTTCCCGGATGCGATATCCCGCAGGAGCCGGCGCATGATCTTCCCGGAGCGCGTTTTGGGGAGAGAGTCGGTGAAGCGGATCTCGTCCGGCTTGGCGATGGGGCCGATCTCCTTCGCCACGTGATCGCGGAGCACCTTCTTGAGATTCTCGGAAGCCTTGCTCGAACCCTCGAGCGTGACGAAGGCCGCTATGGCGGTTCCTTTCATGTCGTCGGGCCGTCCGACGACAGCCGCCTCGGCCACGTCGGGGTGGCTCACCAGGGCGCTCTCGATCTCCATCGTCGAGAGGCGGTGACCGGCGACGTTCATCACGTCGTCAATCCTCCCCAGGACCCAGAAGTAACCGTCCTTGTCGCGCCGGGCGCCGTCGCCCGCGAAGTACATGCCCGGAATTTCGCTCCAGTACTGCTGCTTGTAGCGCGCATCGTCGCCGTAGATCGTTCGCAGCATGCCCGGCCAGGGGCGCTTCAGCACGAGGAAGCCGCCAGCGTTCGGAGGCACGGACTTCCCGTCCTTCGTCACCACGTCGGCGTCGATGCCGGGGAAGGGGAGGGTGCAGCTGCCCGGCTTGGCCGGAACGGCGCCGGGGAGCGGCGTGATCAGAATGCCGCCGGTCTCGGTCTGCCACCAGGTGTCGACGATGGGGCAGCGCTTCTTGCCGATCACGCGGTGGTACCACATCCAGGCCTCGGGGTTGATCGGCTCGCCCACCGTGCCGAGCAGCCGGAGGCTCGATAGATCGTGCTTGTTCGGCCACTCGTCCCCCCACTTCATGAAGGTCCGGATGGCCGTGGGCGCCGTGTAGAGAATGGTCACGCGGTGGCGCTCGATGATGTCCCAGAACCGATCGTTCGCTGGATGATTGGGCGCGCCCTCGTACATGACGCTCGTCGCGCCGTTCGCGAGGAGACCGTAGACGACGTAGCTGTGGCCGGTCACCCAGCCGATGTCGGCGGTGCACCAGAAGGTGTCTTCATCCTTCAGATCGAAGATGAGGCGGGCGGTGTGGGCGACGTGCGTGAGATAGCCTCCCGTGGTGTGAAGAACGCCCTTGGGCTTGCCGGTGCTGCCGCTGGTGTAGAGGATGAAGAGCGGGTGCTCGCTGTCGAGCTTCTCGGGCGGGCAGACGGCGGACGCGTCTTCCATGGCCTCATGCCACCAGTAGTCACGCCCCTCCTGCATGTGAACCGGCTCGCCGATGCGCTTCACCACCAGCGCCCGTGTGATCGTGGGAGTTCCCTTCATGGCGTCGTCGGCCATCTGCTTGAGCGGCACGGCGGTTCCGCGCCGCCAGCCGCCGTCGGATGTGATGAGGACTTTGGCCTTCGCGTCGTTGATGCGATCGCGCAGGGCGTCGGCCGAGAAGCCGCCGAACACCACGCTGTGCACGGCGCCGATGCGCGCGCAGGCGAGCAGGGCGATGGGAAGCTCCGGGATCATCGGCATGTAGACGGCCACCCGGTCGCCCTTCTTGACGCCGCTCTCCTTCAGCACGTTCGCGAACTTGCAGACTTCGCGGTGAAGCTCCTGGTAGGTGTAGGTCCGTCGGTCGCCGGGCTCGCCTT
Source organism: Deltaproteobacteria bacterium (assembly GCA_030698575.1). Classification (GTDB taxonomy): domain Bacteria; phylum JAUYMQ01; class JAUYMQ01; order JAUYMQ01; family JAUYMQ01; genus JAUYMQ01. The sequence continues at coordinate 1,833 of JAUYMQ010000029.1, read as the reverse complement.
CCCACAGAATGGCGGCCTTGTTCCTGCGCCACCCCTCGAGGTGCCGGTCGAGGCAGTTGTGCGAGATGTTGATCTTGCCGCCCACGAACCACTTGGCGAAGGGGGGCTTCCAGTCGAGCACCTTCTTCCACGACTTGAACCAGTCGAGCTCCTTCGCGGCCCTGGCCCAGTAGGCCTGCGGATTGCGCTGCGCGGCCTTCGATATTTTCTTGTGCTCTGCGAAGCTGCGGATGTGCGCCTTCTTCGCGAACTCGGCCGGCGGCTTGAGGACGCGCTTCTCTTTCAGGATCGACTCGATGTCGGGCGTCGACGTGCTGGGGCTCTTGGCGGCGGGTTTCCTGGCCATGCATTCTCCGGCAAGTTTCGGGTTTCGAAGGGGTCGTGGCAGCTCGACGTGACCACGGGCAAGAAAGAATACCACAATGGCCGCGGATTTTCGGGCCTCCAGCGGAACCTCTTGGGGGATTGTTCCGGCTACTTAAATAAAGGGGTCTGACCCCTTTATTTAAGGAACCGGCGGATGTGGTGGGCGGCGTCGTCTGGGGCTTCGATCCAGAACATATGGCCGATGCCCGGCAACATCGTGAGCTGGGCCTGCGGGATGAGGCCGGCGATCTCGACCGAATTCAGCGGCGGGATGAGTTCATCTTCGTCGCCCGCGATGACCATCACCGGGACCTTGATCGCGCCGAGCCGGTCGGCCGTGTCGTGGTCGCTGACGGCGTAGAGCTGGCCGGCGAAACCCTCTCGCTTCATGCGATGCTCGAGCCCGTACTTCATCAGGTGCTCAACCACGTCGGGGCGCTTCTCCATGAACCTGGGCGTCAGGTTGACGCTCAGGATGTCCCGCATGGCGCGGTCCGCTCCCTTTCCGGCGACGATGAAGGCGCGCTCCTGAACCTCCAGCGGCGGATGGATCTGCTTCAGTCCGCCGAAGTGCGTGCAGCCGAGCACCAGCGAGCGCACGCGGTTTGGCCACCCGATCGCGAACTCCTGCGCGATCATGCCGCCCATGCTGACACCGAAGACATGCGCCCGCTCGATCGCAAGCGCGTCGAGAAGCCCGGCCACGTCCCCGGCCATCTGCTTCATGGGGTAGGGCGGCGGCGGCGCCGACGTCTCACCCACGCCGCGGTTGTCGAACCTGACGGTCATGTAGTCCAGCCGGAATTTTTTCTCGAAGCCCAGCCAGTGGTACTTCGATCCCGTGATCCCCATGATCATGAGGAGCGGGTCGCCCGTTCCATCGATGTCGTAGGCGATGTCGATTCCGTTGACGTGCGTGCTCGGCACTTTCAGGTCTCCGGGATGGCCGGGATTTCGCCCATCAGATCAGCAGCCACAGATATAACACGTAGCCGCCGAGCAGAAGAAGCCCCTCGGCGCGCGCCACGCGCAGCCCCGTGTACATGATCGGGAAGAGCAGCAGCGAGAAGCCGAGCATCCACCACATGTCGTTGCTGAGTATGCCCGGCGCCACCGGAACGGGCCGGATGATCGCGACCGCGCCGATCACGCCAAGCACGTTGAAGATGTTCGAGCCTATCACGTTGGCGAGCGCTATTTCGTTCTGCTTGCGGAACGACGCCACGACCGACGTGGCCACCTCGGGCAGGCTCGTGCCGGCGGCGATGATCGTGAGGCCGATCACCCGCTCGCTGATGCCGGCCAACCCGGCGATGATCACGGCGCCGTGCACGAGCATCGGGGCCCCTCCCGCCAGCGCGGCGATGCCCGCCACGACACACAATCCGTCGCGCAGCCCGCTCCGCCGCCCCGCGCCGCCCGAGAGCGCCTCGGCCTCCGCCTTGAAGTCCTCCAGCTCTTGTCCCT
>JAUYMQ010000018.1 GCA_030698575.1 Deltaproteobacteria bacterium | reverse complement strand
AACCGGGAGCTTCCGAATTCCCCCTCCTTGTAGCGCCGGGCCGCCTCCCGCACGTCAGCTGCGAGCGACCGGCGGAGGAAGTCGTAGCTCGGGTTCAGATTCTGCCCGTGCGCTTCCAGATAACCGGCGTTGGCCGCCAGCGACTCCAGCGCCGTCTGGATTTCCTTGAGCTGCTTGGGTGACTCGTACTGCTTCTCGTTCAGGCTGGCGACGAAAGCGGTGCGAAGGGACGCGAAGATCCCCTGCATCATTGCCCGCGTGGCGGCCTTGTCGTCGCCCTCTACCGCCAGGGACGGCGCCAGGCGCCCGGCGGCGAGAAGAAGGAACAGGGCGGCAACGGGAACGACGGCGGTAGGGCGCAATTTCACGGAAGCGGGCCTCCTCGGGCCCCGGCGCGCATCGCGCGGCGCAGCCGGCAAACGCGCGGACGCGGGCCGATGCGCAGGCGTGCCATGTTTCTCGGGGGGTTGTTGGAGACAATACGTCGGAAACGAGCCGGCCTCAAGTGGATTGTGGGGAGCAACCCGGCCTCGGGAGGCATCGGCTAACTCAGCGCGCCGCACCGTCCTTTCCGCTCCGGTAGAAACGAATTTCCACCTTCTCGATCGTCGCAAGCCCCTCGCTCACCGCCGCGTCGATGACGGGAATGAACGTCTCGATCCGCTCCCGGGTATCGACAATCTCCACCAGGATGGGCAGGTCGCTCGAAAGCCGCAGAATCTTCGCGGTGTGCAGGCGGCTGTGCGCTCCGTACCCCTCGAGGCCCCGCAGCACGGTTGCTCCCGCCAGGCCGTGTTCCCGGGCCTTCCGGACGAGCCACTCGTAGAGCGGCAGGTTCTCGTGCCGGTCGTTCTCGCCGATGTAGATTCGCAGGAGATGTCCGTCGCGTGGAAGAATCATCGCTACCTCACCGCAGCCGGCCGGCGCCATAACCCAGCCAGACGGCCGTGAGACCGACCGTCACCTGGAGCAGGACGTTGGCGGATGCTTTCAGGTACTCACCGTCGCGCGCGAGGGCCAGGGTCTCGTGCCCGAAGGTCGAGAAGGTCGTGAAGCCGCCCAGAACCCCGATGAGAAGAAAGAGCCGCAGGTCGGGGCCAACCGTCTGCCGGCCGTCCGAGATCCCGCCCAGGATTCCGATTGCCAGGCACCCGGTCACGTTCACGGCCAAGGTGCCATAGGGAAAGGCGGCGAAGGGAATCAGACGGTGGACCAGGCCCGCGAGGGCGTATCGAAGGACCGAGCCGATGAATCCGCCGGCGCCGACCCAGAGGATTGGCCAGATGTGAACCATGGTTGCTCGATCCTCAGCGTTCCTGGCCCGGAAAACTCACCACCGGAACATCGGGAGCGGGTTCAGCGGGTGCCGGAGCGCCCAGCGGGTGCCCAGCGCCAGGATACGGCGGTGGAAACCGGCGTTGGGAAAAGCGGTGCGCGCGGCCGCAAGGTGAGACCGGTCGAGGCCCAGCCGGGCAAGCCCCATCGAGAGGTCGACGAGGTCCGCCTTGCGGAATGCCTCCACGAGGGATGCGTCCGCGCCCCGACACGGGGTCAGCTTGTGGTGGAAAAGAATCATCGCGGCAACATCCTCCGACAATTCCGCCCAGCCCCGCTCCTCGAGAAAGGCCATCGCCAGGTCACAGGAGGGAGCGAGATAGTCAAAGGTCCCGCGCGCCCAGATTCCCAGGTCGTGGAAGGCGGCCGCGACCGCGGCCTTGCGGACCGTCGCCTCGCTTCCGTCCGCCAGCGCCAGCGTGTGATTGAACATCCGGTAGACGTGGCCCCGGACCGCGGGGAGATCCTTCCCGATGGATCCGCCCCACCGATCCAGCACTTCCTCGATGATCGGCTCTTCGGTCCTGATGCGCGGCTCGGTCACCGGCGCCTCCTCCATCAGCCCACGTCCGCCCAGACCTGGAGGCGGAGCAGGATCTCCTCGGTGCGGGGGTAGACGAGAAAGTTCAGGACGAGCACGGCGGCGGCGAAGGGGATTGCCGCGGCCGGCGATCCCCCCAGGAGCCCCAGCACAAAACCGAAGCTCACGACGGCCTCGTTCGCGGCCAGGCAGATTACTTGCGGCACGATGAGCCAGGTCGCGAGGCCGAGCAGCCGCCGGTCCGCCGGTCCGAGGGCCATGTAGGCGCGAACCTTGTCGGCGAGGGCGGACGGCGTGTCCGCAGGTGGCGCCGCGGCGTCCGTGGGCGGTAGAGCCAGCCCGGAAGGGCGGGCAGCGGCAATTCGGAGCCCCCATCCCACCCGAACAGAACGCTGAGGTAGATCGGGATCGGCGCGGTCAGCGCAAACCAGATGACCTTCTGCACGATCACGACGGGCTTCAGACAGGCCCGAAGATCCTCGGAGAACATCTTTCCGCTCGCGTGCGCCGCGCGACCCCCCACACGCTCAGCGCAGCCGGCTCAGGGGATGATCTTGTTGAGGGGGTACTCGACGATCCCGGCAGCCCCTGCTTCCTTCAGAGCGGGAATCAGATCCCGTGCGGCCTTCTCTTCGATGATGGTGTTGATGTCGCACCAGGCCGGATCGGACAGCGCGGAAATGGTCGGCTTCTGCAACGCGGGGAGCAGCGCGAGGACTTTCTTCAGATCCTTTTTCCGGACGTTCATCATGAGGCCCGCGCGCCCCTCCGCCTCGACGGCGCCGCGGAGCATGAGCACCAGGTTTTCCATCTTGCGCCGCTTCCATGGGTCGCGGCTCGCCTTCCGGTTTGCGATGAAGCGCGTCGTGCTCACGAGAAGCGTGTCGACAATGCGCAGGTTGTTCGCCCGCAGGCTGGACCCGGTCTCGGTGGCCTCGACGATGGCGTCGGCAAGCTTTGGCGGCTTGACCTCAGTCGCCCCCCAGGAGAACTCGACCTCGGCTTTCACGCGGTGCTTGCGAAGGTACGCCCTGGTCACCTCGACCAGCTCGGTGGCTATCCGCTGGCCCGCGAGGTCCTTGACCGACTGGACGGGAGAGTCCTCTGGCACGGCGAGCACCCAGCGCACGGGCCGGCTCGTGGCCTTCGAGTAGGCAAGCTCCGTCATCTCGACCACCTTGGCCCCGTTTTCCTGGATCCAGTCGCGACCGGTCAGGCCGCAGTCGATCACCCCGTCCTCGACATAACGCGCCATCTCCTGCGCGCGGATGAGCATGCACTCGATGTCCGGGTCGTCGATGTCGGGATAGTAGGAGCGGCTGCCAAAGGTGATGATGTAGCCGGCCTTCCGGAAGAGCGCAGCCGTGGCGTCCTGCAAGCTCCCCTTCGGAAGCCCCAGCCGCAGCACCGCCCCCTCGTTCTCTGACGCCTTGCGCTTCATTTTCGGTAGACTTTCTCCGGGTCGAAGACCTTCTCGCCCAGCACCTCGACGCCGCCCGTGCCGGTCCGCCTGTAGAAGCAGGTGCGGTAGCCCGTGTGGCAGGCTGCGCCGCCCTCCTGCGCGATCTTCAGGAGCACGGTGTCTTCATCGCAATCGACGAGAATTTCCTTCACCAGCTGAACGTGACCGCTCTCTTCGCCCTTCATCCAGGTCTTGTTTCGCGAACGGCTGTGGTAGTGGACCTTCCCGGTCGCGAGGGTTTTCTCCCAAGCGGTGCGGTCCATGAAGGCGAGCATGTAGACCTCGCCGGTCTTCCAGTCCTGCGCGATGGCCGGAACCAGGCCGTCCCACTTGTCGAAATCGAGATCCATGATGATTTTCCTAGACTTGCCCGCCCGGAAGAAGTGGCGTGCATCTCTAACACGGGATCCGGGGGGCGTCAACCAAGAGCGGCCGCTTGCGGCGCACTGACCCATTGACTAGACTTCCGTCGGGTTAAGGGGGGCTTCTTAGCACGCAAAAACGACGTCCCTCCCACTCGCACCAAGCCCTGCCCAACTCCGGCCAACACGAGGACAACCATGCCCGCCAAGAAGAAGTCCGCGATCGCGCCCGCCAAGGGAAAGCTCGGCATCCTGATGCCGGGACTCGGGGCGGTGAGCACGACAACCATCATCGGCGTGGAAGCCATCCGCCGCGGGCTCGGACAGCCCATCGGCTCGCTGACCCAGATGGGGACCATCCGCCTCGGAAAGCGGACCGATGGCCGTGCGCCGCTCATCAAGGATTTCGTCCCCCTGGCCGGCCTCGATGATCTCGTCTTCGGGGGCTGGGACATCTACAAGGACAACGTTTACGAAGCGGCGATCAACGCCGGTGTCCTGGAGCGCGGGCTGGTCGAGTCGGTGAAGGACTCGATCGAGAACATCCGGCCCATGAAAGCTGTCTTCGATCGCCAGTTCGTGAAGCGGCTGGACGGGCCGAACGTGAAGAAGGGCAAGACCAAGCTCGATCTCGCCGAGCAGCTCATCGACGACATCGCGCGTTTCAAGAAGGAAAATGGCTGTTCACGTCTCGTGATGATCTGGTGCGCGAGCACCGAGGTGTTCCTCAAACTCGCGGCCGTCCACGAGACCCTCGAAGGGTTCGAGGCCGCGATGAAGAAGAACCATCCGGCCATCGCGCCAAGCATGATCTACGCCTACGCCGCGCTCAAGAGCGGCGTCCCCTTCGCCAACGGCGCGCCTAACCTCACGGTGGATATCCCGGCGCTCGTATCGCTGGCCCGGAAGAAGGGCGTGCCCGTCTGCGGCAAAGACTTCAAAACGGGCCAGACGCTCATGAAGACCATGATTGCGCCGGGGATCAAGTCGCGGCTTCTCGGGCTTGCCGGCTGGTACTCGACGAACATCCTCGGAAACCGCGACGGTGCCGTTCTCGACGACCCGGGCTCGTTCAAGACCAAGGAAGAGTCCAAGCTTTCCGTGCTGACCCAGATTCTCCAGCCGGACCTCTATCCCACCCTCTATGGCGACTTCTTCCACAAGGTCTCGATAAACTACTACCCGCCCCGCGGCGACAACAAGGAAGGGTGGGACAACATCGACATCTTCGGATGGCTCGGCTATCCGATGCAGATCAAGATCGACTTCCTCTGCCGCGATTCCATCCTGGCGGCGCCCCTCGTCCTCGACCTTGCGCTCTTCCTTGATCTGGCGCAGCGCACGAAGATGAAGGGCATCCAGGAGTGGCTGAGCTTCTACTTCAAGAGCCCCATGACGGCCCCCGGGCTCTACGCCGAGCACGATCTGTTCATCCAGCTCATGAAGCTCAAGAACACGCTCCGCCACCTGCGTGGCGAGGAGCTGATCACCCACCTCGGGAACGAGTACTACGACTGACGGGGGCCGCGCCCCTCGCCGGAACAGCCGACCCCCGGTCCGGAATGCCGGGGGTCTCGCGTTGGGCGCGCGACCCAGGGACTGTCCCCCCGACGTTGCGCGGCGGCGGTCCGGCGTGGCAAGGTGTCGCTGGCGCCCGGCCGCCGATCGCGGTCGAGCCCATGGAGGAGACACGATGATAGTCATCGGCCTCACGGGACCGAATGGTTCGGGAAAAGGAGTGCTGGCGGACTTCCTGAAGGCGCGGAGCTTCGTCTTCCACTCGCTCTCCGACGAAAT
>JAUYMQ010000013.1 GCA_030698575.1 Deltaproteobacteria bacterium | reverse complement strand
AACGCCTGGTGGACCGACCCCGGAGGCTTGTACACCACCCCCAACACCATCGAGACCGGCCCCCTCGTTACCCCCGGGGCAGCCACTTCGAGCGGCGTGCGGGTCCGCTACAACCACTTCCTGGACCGGCCGGGCTGCTGCGCGCGCGGAAGGGTGCAGACGCGTCTCGAGCCCTCGGGAGACATCGTTACCGCGGTGAACTGGAGCAGCTCCACGGGCGCGTACGTTTCGCAGGTCACGCAGCTCTCGTCGCTCACGTCCGCTGCGAACGTGACCTTCCACCTCCGGTTCTCCTACGAGCCCTTCACACCCGCGACGCCGGGGATGTGGGCCGTGGACGACGTGCAGGTGTACCTGCCGGGCGCCAACGCCACGCAGGTGGAGTTTCAGTGAACCGCCTGCTTCTGCCGGTGATCACGCTCTTCGTGGCGCTGCTCGGCTCCTACGGGATTCTCGCGGTCGGGGACTTCCTCCCGGGTCGCGCGAAGATCCCCCAGGCCCCGCGAGGCATCCCCGCCCGCTGGCATCTGGAGAACGTCCATTACCGCGTCTATGAGGGCGATCGGCGAACCGTGGATGCGCGGGCGTCCTCGCTCGAGATCGGATCCGCCCGGGCAGGGTTCTTCACCCTCCCGGTGTTGCGGCAGGCGCGCCTGCGCGACATCGACGCGACCCTTGTCGACGACGCCGGGCGCCCGACGCGGGTCCGGGCCGAGCGCGCGAAGGTCGACGCGTTTCGCCGGGCGTGGATCCTCGAAGGAAACGCGCGCATCGACGGCCCTCAAGCGCGGGCGGCGTGCGCAAAGCTTCAGTGGGATCCGATCACCGGATTCGTGCCGTCACCGAGATGCCTGGGCGCTGTGTCGCGACCCTAGGCGCTCAGCTCGCCTCATCCTGCCGCTCGTCGAGGAGCGGGCGGTCCCCTGCTTCTCCGACGATGCTGTGGAGGCGTTCGAGTTCTCCGGGTGTCAGGAAGGTGATGCGGCTGCAGCTCATGGCGGGATTGGCGTATTCGAGCCGGTATCGGAGACGTTTCCCGATGCGAACAGGGCGCACGGAGAGGGTGCCACGTGGGACGGGATCTTGCATGTCGCGCCGGATGGCCTCGAGGAGCCGCTGGGCGTCGAGCGCCCGGCGGAGCTTCGAATCCTGGTAAAGATCGAAGCGGCGGTTTCTTGACGGAAGCGTTGACATGGGATCGGTAGCCTAGGCGGGGGCGCCGGACGTGTCAAACGTGGCGCGTTGACAGGACGCGCCCCCGGCGATAACTTCAGCCCCCCTCGCAGAGGGCCTTTGGAGAGCTGTCCCGAACCTATGACGATCGCGCCCGGCGGGCGCCGTGGAGGTGAGTCCTTGACCGCGCAAGTGACCCAGGTGGAAAAGCGCTGCCGCATCGAGGGGTGCAAGCGCCCCTACCGGGCCAAGTCCTACTGCAATGTCCACTACCGCGAGTGGCGCCAGGGAAAGTACGGCAAGGCCCGCTTCAAGATCTGCTCCAAGGAGGAATGCCTGGGCAAGCGGGACGCCATGGGCCTGTGCGAGACTCATTTGAACGAGTGGCGCTCGGCACGCGGAAAGGGTTCGGAGGCTGCCGAGGCGGCTGCTCCTCCCGCCGCAGCGGAGGCTGTGGTAGCGCCGGCAGCCCCGGCTGAAGCCTCCACCGAAGCCGTGAAAGAAGCGCCCGCCGAGCCGGCAGGGGGCGATGAGGAGGCGAAGCCTGAAGGGTGAGCCAGCTCGCATGATCGCGAATCAGAAGGGAGCCCGATGGGCTCCCTTTCCTGTTGGGGCGATCCCCGAGCGTGAAAAGGCCCGGGGAACAGCCCCGGGCCCCAAAAAAGAAAGCCGATGGTGGCCAGCCACGGATACCACCATCGGCCCCTTCCGCAGAAAGAAGTTTGGAAGGTAAAACACTCACTCTGGTTCATGACTAAAGCAGGAAGCGTGCCAGAATCGGTAAGCACAAGCCAAAATATGGAATATTGCTTTGAATTCAAAGGCTTGAGCGAGGTAGGCTGTCTCAGAATTGTGTCAAAAGGATCCGGGACCCCCCCCGAGGTGTGACGCGTTTGGGCACCGATCGCACAAAATTGGCCAGTTTCGGGGGCGCGCCGGGACCAGCCGCTCCGCCGCCCGCTACCCGGCCAGCCCGGCCACGAAGGCCCGCCACGCCATCTGCGCCGCCCGCGTCGCGGGCCCCGGAAGCCCGCCGCCCACGGGGCGGGCGTCGATGCGGACGACCGGCACAATCTCCCGGACCGCGTTCGTCAGAAAGACCTCTGAAGCCCGATCAAGATCGGCCCGGCTGATAGGCGCTTCCTTGATGGGCGGAAGTCCCTCCCCGCCGAGTGAGAAGAGGTGCCGGCGCACGACGCCCGGGAGGATCCTTCCGTCGGCGGGAGGCGTGAGCAGGGTGTTGTCGATGCAGGCGTAGAGGTTCGTGGTGGCGCCCTCGAGCACCTGGCCCCCCGGCGAGAGGAAGAGCGCCTCGGCGGCGCCCGCGAGATCCGCTGCGCGAAGGGCAAGGATGCTTGGCAGATAGGAGAGGTGCTTGATGGCCGCGGCCGGGCCGACCGCTCGCTCGAAGGGAAGGGTACGAACCCGGATCCCGCGCTCGTACTGGCGCGCGAGATCATCCGGCAGCGATCGCAGGATCAGCACCCGCGTGGCCCGCGCGGCGGCGACGCGACGGCTCGAAGGTGCGCGCGAGAGCGTAATGCGGCCGACTGCATCTCCCCGGACCCGGTTAGCGGCGACGAGGCGGGCGATCTCGCGCTCGAGCGTCCGGCCCGGCGGGAGCTTGAGCCCCAGGAGCTTCGCTCCGGCAGAGGCGCGCTCGAGGTGGCTCTGGAGCAGGAGCGGCCTGCCGTCATACAGGCGAACGGTTTCGAAGATCCCCTCGCCGTACAGAAAGGCCCCCTCTGCCACGCTCACGCGCGCTTCGCGCATGGGAAGAAGGCGGCCGTTGATGGAAACGACACGCAGCATGAATGAAGCCGTCTGTTAGGAGCGCCCCACGAGGGCGGGCGTCTTTGACCGTGGGCCGGAAGCGGTGGGTTCATCACCACGATGGACCAAATAACCGCGATTCTCAAGAGGCCAGCAAACGGGCGAAAGCCTCGGCCTTCGTCAGGGTCTCGCGGTACTCCTCAGCGGGCTTCGAGTCCGCGACGATGCCGCCGCCCACGTGGAAACGCGCTCGCCCTTCCCGCAGGACGGCCGTCCGGATGGCGATGGCGAGATCCATCCGCCCCGAGAATCCGATCCCGCCGATGGCGCCGGTGTAGATCCCGCGGGGCGCGACCTCGAGCGCTTCGATGATCTCCATCGCCCTGATCTTGGGCGCGCCCGTGATGGAACCGCCTGGGAAGCAGGCGCGCAGGACGTCGGATGGCCCGGCCCCGGGCCGCGCGGATGCGGAAACCACCGAGACCAGGTGATGGACACTCGCGTAACTCTCCAGGCCGGCCATGCGCTCGACACGAACGCTGCCCGGGATCGCCACGCGCCCCAGATCGTTCCGTTCGAGATCCACGATCATCACATGTTCGGCGCGATCCTTGGGCGAGGCGAGCAGCTCGGCGGCCTGCCGGGCGTCTTCGACGCCGTCGAGGCTCCGCGGGCGCGTCCCCTTGATGGGTCGTGTCTCGATACGCCCGTCCTCCAGCAGCAGGAACCGCTCTGGCGAGTTGCAAAGAACCTGAAAGGCGCCCGTGTCGAGGTAGGCCCCGAAGGGGGCCGGTGAAAGGCGGCGAAGGCGGTCATAGAGTTGCGAGGGGGCGAGATCGCAGGGAGCATCGACGGGGTAGGAGAGATTGACCTGGTAGATGTCCCCAGCGCGGATGAAGGCGCTGGCCTGCTCGACGGTTTCGCCGAAACGCCGGGACCCCATCGCGGGTGAGAGCGCCGGGGAATAGGCGGTTCCGGACTCGAGCGGGGTGAGCCGGGCCGGGCCGGCGGCAGCCGACGGTTCGGGAGGAAGGCTCGCCAGGCGGAGGGCGAGGCGGCTGGCCCGCTCGCGCCGCCTCTGCGCCGCCGCGCGTTCGCCGCGCTCCGGCAGCCCCGACGAGGCCACCCAGGCCCTTCGGTGTTCTCTGTCGAAGATGATCAGCGCGTCATAGCAGCCGAACCAGAGGTCGGGCTCCGAAGCGTCGGAAAGCCGGCGCGGAAGGCGCTCGGTAGAGTGCCGCGCCCCGTAGCCGAGATAGCCGAGGAGCGCACCCTCGGCGAACGGCATGGCTCCGGCGGGGCGCCGATGGAGCGCCAGCGCATCCGCAATCGCGGCAAAGGGGTCAGCACCCGGCGCGCGCAGCGAGATGGTGTCGAAGGGCTCGGCAGCAAGCACGGACCAGCGGGAAACGTCTCGGAGGGGACCAGCGCTGTCGAGAAAGGCCACGCCCGGAAGCGCCCGATCGCCCGCGCCGAGCGCGAGAAAGGCGCGCCCGGGTTCCACCCAGGGGATCTCGAGCAAGGAGCCGGAGTCATCCTTCGCGCGCGCGCCATTCACGTCCGGAAGATAGGTTATAATGCCTTGACGATAAAGGGCTTTCTCACTACCCTCCCGGCACCGGAAGCCAGATTCGGGCAGCCTGAATCGAGCCCGCCCCCGCCGCACCCAGAAAGCCCCTGCATCACATGGAGGCCCGCCTTGAGCGACACCCTGCACGCGATCACCAACCGTCGTTCGACCCGGGCGATCCGGGTCGGCCGGGTGGCGATCGGCGGTAGCGCGCCCATCGCCGTGCAGTCGATGACCAACACCGACACGCGGGACGTGGAGGCGACGGTCCACCAGATCGAGGCTCTTCTCACGGCGGGCTGCGAGGTAATCCGGCTGGCGGTCCCCGACATGGAGTCCGCCCGGGCGCTTCACGGCATCCGGGAGCGCACCTACGCGCCGCTCATCGCCGACATCCACTTCAATCACGTCCTCGCGCTCGAGGCGCTTCGCGCCGGGGTGGACGGATTGCGCCTCAACCCCGGGAACATCGGCGGCGCGGCGCGGGTGAAGGAGGTGGTCGAGGCGGCCTCGGAACGGGGAGTGCCGATCCGCATCGGCGTGAACGGCGGCTCGCTGGAAAAGGACCTGCTGGCGCGCTACGGGGGGCGGCCCTCTGCCGAGGCGATGGTCGAGAGCGCGCTCCGGCACGTGGCGATCCTGGAGTCGGTGGGCTTCCGGGACATCAAGATCTCGCTCAAGGCCACGGACGTTCCCACCACGGTGGCCGCCTACCGTCTGCTGGCGCCGAAGGTCGACTACCCCTTCCACATAGGAATCACGGAGGCCGGCACGCGGTTCGGCGGGAGCATCAAGTCGGCCGTCGGGCTCGGCATCCTGCTCGCTGAGGGGATCGGCGACACGATCCGGGTCTCGCTGACGGACGATCCCGTCGAGGAAGTTCGGGCCGCATTCGAAATTTTGAAAGCGCTCAATCTTCGCCGCCACGGCCCAACGCTGATTGCCTGCCCGACCTGCGGGCGGGACGAGCTCGATGTGATCTCCCTCGCGAAAGAGGTCGAGGCCGCGATCGGGGGGGTCAAGGCGCCGATCAAGATTGCGGTCATGGGGTGTGTCGTGAACGGCCCGGGCGAGGCCGAACAGGCCGACCTGGGTGTCGCCGGAGGCGGGCGTGGGGTGAGCATGCTCTACCGGAAGGGCAAGATGATCCGCCGGGTGACGGACCGCTCGCAGCTTCTCGCCGCGATCATCGAAGAAGTGAAAAAGATGTCCGACGAACATGAGATCGTCGCCTAGGGAACCAGCCTCGCACGCAACGCGCCGCCCCGGCGCCCGACCCGAAACCGCTCTTCCAGAGGTGCTTGCTTGCGTTTCTCACAGCTCCTGATCCCCACCCTCAAGGAGAACCCCGCAGAGGCGGAGATCGTCAGCCACCAGTTGATGGTGCGCGCCGGGCTCATCCGGAAGCTTGCCGCGGGGATCTATTCCCTCCTCCCGCTCGGCCTCCGGGTCATCCGGAAAGTCGAGGGCATTGTCCGGGAGGAACTTGCCAGGGCCGGGGCGCAGGAAGTCGAGCTGCCGGTGGTTGTTCCGGCGGAACTCTGGCAGGAGAGCGGCCGCTGGGAGGTTTACGGCAAGGAGCTGCTCCGGCTCCGCGATCGGCACGAGCGGGAGTTTTGCCTCGGGCCGACCCATGAGGAAGTCATCACGGACATCATCCGCCGCGAGGTTCGAAGCTATCGGCAGCTTCCGATGAACCTCTTCCAGATTCATACAAAGTTCCGCGACGAAATCCGCCCCCGCTTTGGCCTCATGCGCGGGAGGGAATTCACCATGATGGACGCCTACTCCTTCCACGCCGACGGGGCCGATCTCGATCGCGAGTACGAGGTTATGCGCGGCGCCTACGAACGAATCTTCAGGCGTTGCGGACTCAGCCACGCCGTCGTCGAGGCGGACACCGGGGCCATCGGGGGGAAGGACTCCCACGAGTTCATGGTTCTCGCCGACTCGGGTGAGGACGCCATCGCGAGCTGCCCCGGCTGCGGTTACGCGGCGAACGTGGAGAAGGCCGAAGTGAAGGCTGCGGCCCTGGAGCGCGTCGGGGAGGGCGCCGTGCCGCCGCTCGAGAAAGTCGCGACCCCCGGGAAGCGGACCATCGAGGAAGTTTCCGCGTTTCTGCGCATCCCGCCCTCACGCTTCATCAAGACGCTCATCTACAGGAGCGACGCCGGGCTTGCCATGGTTCTCATCCGGGGTGATCTTCAGGTGAACGACCTGAAGCTCAGGCGGCATCTCGGCGCCGAGGTGCTGGAGATGGCTTCGGACTCGGAGATCGAGGCGGCGCTGGGCGCCCCGGTCGGTTTCGTGGGGCCGGCTCGCCAGAAGGGTTTCAAGGGAACCGTGCTGGCCGACACGTCGATCCGCTCGGTGGGTGATGGCGTCACCGGCGCGAACGAGCCCGACGCGCACCTCCTGCACGTGGAACCGGGGCGAGACTTCACCCCGGATGACTTCGCCGATCTGCGCATGGCCAGCCCCGGCGACGCCTGCGCCCGCTGCGGAGCGGCGCTCGAGTTCCGGCGGGGGATCGAGGTAGGGCACATCTTCAAGCTCGGCACGAAATATAGCGAGGCGATGCGCGCCACCTATCTCGACGAGGAGGGGGCGGAGCAGGTGATAGTGATGGGTACCTACGGCATCGGCATTGGGCGCACGGCCGCGGCCGCAATCGAGCAGAACCATGACAAGAACGGGATCATCTGGCCCGCCGCCATCGCGCCCTTCGGCGTCACCGTCCTGCCGTTGCAGCCCGATCAGGAAGTGGTCGAGGCCGCCGCGCAGATTACCGAGCACCTGGAATCCGCCGGCGCGGAAGTCCTGCTGGATGACCGTGACGAGCGCGCCGGAGTCAAGTTTGCGGACGCCGATCTGATTGGTTGCCCCGTGCGGATCATCGTTGGGAAGAAGAGCCTCGCGGGCGGCATGGTGGAGATCGGGTCGCGGCAGAGCGCGGAGAAGACCCAGGTGGCGCTCGGTGACGCCGCCGAGAGGGCCCTCGATGCCCTGCGCGCGGCGCTTGCCGGGGAGGGCGCTTGATGGAGGCGCGCGAGCGTCTCATTGTTGCTCTGGACGTCGATCAAGTCTCCAGGGCGGAGGCGTTGCTTGCCAGGCTTGCCGGGACGGTTCGGATCGTCAAGGTCGGCAAGCAGCTCTTCGTCGCCGGCGGGCCGGACTTCGTGCGCCGCCTCGTGGCCGGCAAGCTGAAGGTATTTCTCGATCTGAAATTCCACGACATCCCCGCGACCGTCGCCGGGGCGACCCGGGAGGCGGTGAAGCTCGGCGTCTCGCTCCTGGACGTTCATGCAGCCGGGGGTCGCGCGATGATGGAGGC
>JAUYMQ010000002.1 GCA_030698575.1 Deltaproteobacteria bacterium | reverse complement strand
TCCTCCCCATCTACCAGAGCCAGGCGACCGGCAAGGTATTCCCGATGATACGGAGGGCGTTGCACCGCGGGCTCTCCAACGCGGTGCGGCGATCGTTCTTCGAGTTCTCGCGCACCGAGACCACGCACTCCGCACCCCACTATCACGCGCTCGGACGGCGAAAGGTCGTGAAGGCAGTCTGGAAGGTCGATCGCGAGCTGGCCGAGGTGAGCCACGCCTTCGACTTCCTGCTGCAAGTGACGCCATCCAATCCCGAACCCGAGTGGCGGCATTTCCGGTCGAAGCGATTCGAGAGGACGCCGCGGTTCGCCTACCGCCCGCGACCGGTCGATCCAAGCCTTCTCAAGCGCCGGCTCTTCGCGATCCCGATCGAGCGCATAGAGGATCCGTCCCTCGCCGCATTGTTCCGTGACCAGCAGGAGGATCTCGACCGGCGGCTGAGCATGCTCAGTGATCTGGGGACCAAGCGCTTTCTCTACGGCAGCCTGCAGCTCTATGGAAGACCCGGCTCCCCGCTGCTCAGGCTGGCCAGGAAGATTCTCGACAACGTTCCCTCGCGCAGCCGCGACGATTCGGGCAAGGGCCACGTCGACGCCAAGGGGTTCGCCGCGCGGGCGGAGGAGGAGTTCAAGTACTACCGCGCGCGCTATCCCGAGCTGTCGTCGAAGGCCGAGGTCCGCGACGACGTCACGGGCCTGCTCGTCTCACGCGGGAACCTGCTCATCGGAAGCCAGTCGCAGATCCCGATGTCCCGGATCGCGGCGCTGCTCCAGCACGAAGTCGGCACCCACGTCGTGACCTACTTCAACGGCCGGGCGCAGCCATTCAGGCAGCTCTTCGTCGGGTTGCCGCAGTACGAGGAGCTGCAGGAATCACTTGCCGTGGTGGCCGAATACCTGGCGGGCGGCCTGAGCCGGCCAAGGCTCCGGCTGCTGGCTGCGCGCGTGACCGCGGCTGATCGCATGGTGTCCGGTGCAAGCTTCATCGACGTCTTTCGCGAGCTGGACCGCTCCTACGACTTTGAGCAGCGCATGGCTTTCATGATAACGATGCGGCTCTTCAGGGGAGGCGGGTTCACCAAGGACATCGTCTATCTCCGGGGGCTCGTCAAGCTGCTCGACTACCTGAAGGGCGGAGGAGAGCTGGAACCGCTTTACGTTGGAAAGATCGGATCCGGGCACGTCTCGATCATCGAGGAGCTGCAGTGGCGAAAGGTGCTCTTGCCCATGCCGTTGAAGCCACGGTACCTGGAAGACCCCGGCTTCCCGGAGAAGATGGCGAAGCTGCGCCAGGCGGATTCGGTTCTGGATCTCATCAAACGGAGGTAGGCAAGAATGAATCTTGGATTTGTCGTCAACGACATCGCGACCGAAGAGCAAGGCTACACCACCATCCGACTTGGCATGTCGGCCGTCAATCGCGGCCACAAGGTGTGGATCATGGGCGCGGGGGACTTCGCCTACGACGCGGATGAGAAGATCCGCGCGCGCGCCCGGAGCGCGCCGAAGAAGAAGTACACGACCTCCCAGAGCTACCTCGCCGACATCCAGGGAAAGAAGGCGATCTCCGAGCGAATCACGGTGGACGATCTCGACGTCCTCATGCTCCGGAGCGACCCATCCACGGACATGGGTTTCCGCTCCTGGGCCCAGGCAAGCGGGATCAACTTCGGCCGCGTGGCGATGCGGCACGGCGTGATCGTGCTCAACGATCCGAACGGCCTCGCCAAAGCCACGAACAAGATGTATTTCCAGCTTTTCCCCGACGAGGTGCGCCCGACCACGATCATCACGCGGGATCGCGAGGAGATCCGCGCATTCGTCAAGCAGCACGGCGACGCCGTTCTGAAGCCTCTCCAGGGCTCCGGCGGCCAGGGGGTGTTTCTGGTGCGGAAGGGAGAACTGGCGAACCTGAACCAGATGGTCGATGCGGTGAGCCGCGACGGTTACGTGATCGCCCAGGAATACCTGACCGCCGCGGCGGAGGGCGACACCCGGCTGTTCATGATGAACGGCCACCCGCTGCGCTACAAGGGGAAGTACGCCGCCTTCAGGCGCGTTCGCTCCGGCGACGACATGCGAAGCAACATCCACGCGGGAGGCAAGCTGCGCGAGGCTGAGATCACCGACACGCATCTCGAAGTCGCCGAGATCGTCAGACCGAAGATCGTCCAGGACGGGATGTTCCTGGTGGGCCTGGACATCGTCGGCAACAAGCTGATGGAGATCAACGTCTTCAGCCCCGGAGGGCTCGGGAGCGCGCAGAAGTTCGAGAAGGTGAACTTCGCCCAGGCGGTCATCACCTCGCTCGAACGCAAGGTCGAGTACATGAAGTACTATCACCGTAACTTCGACAACGTCGAGATGGCGACCCTTTAGCCCCGGCGCCGGTTCAGGGGGGATCGATGCAGGTGGCGGACGCCAGCCTCGTCTTCGCGATAGCGCTGGGCGTGGGCGTGATCATCCAGGCGCTCGGGCGCCACTTGCGCGTGCCCGGCATCGTGCTGCTCCTCGCCGCCGGCGTCGCCCTCGGTCCCGACGGCCTGAAATGGGTCGATCCGCGGCTCCTGGGTGAGGGGCTCATCGGCCTCGTGCGGCTCTCCGTCGCGATCATTCTCTTCGAGGGCGGCCTCAATCTCGAGATCAGCCGCCTCCGGCGTGAGGGAACCGCCATCCGGCGGTTGGTGACCCTCGGCGCGATCATCACCGGCCTCGGCGGGGCGCTCGCCGCGCGCTTCTTCATGCTGGACTGGAACTGGACCCAGGCGCTGCTGTTCGGCAGCATCGTCATCGTCACCGGCCCCACGGTCGTGACGCCCATCCTGCGGCACGTCCGGCTTCTCCCACGCGTGTCCACCGTGCTCGAGGCCGAAGGGGTGCTGATCGATCCGATCGGCGCCTTCATCGCCGTTCTCGCCCTCGAAATAGCCGTGGCCCCCTCGGCCTCGGCTTTCACGAACGTCCCGCTCTGGCTGGCCCAGCGCATCGGGTTCGGCCTCGTTGCCGGGGCGTCATTCGGTTTCCTCCTGGCCTGGGTACTCCGGTCGCGGCGAATCGTCCCCGAGGGTTACGAGAACATCGTGACGATGGGCGGCGTGGTGCTGCTTTTCGCCGTCTGCCGCAGCATCCTGCCCGAGAGCGGCATCCTCGCGACGACCATCGCCGGCATCGTCGTCGGCAACCTTCACACGCGCGTGGGCCGGGGGATGGCGACCTTCGAGGAGCAGATCACCGTCATGCTGATCGGACTCCTCTTCGTGCTGCTCGCCGCGAGCGTCCGGCTGGCCGATGTGCAGGCGCTTGGCTGGGGCGGGATTGCGACGGTGGCGTCGCTCATGTTCATCGTGCGGCCCGTGCAGGTCTTCTCCATGACGGCCGGCACGGACATGTCGTTCCGGGACAAGGTATTCATCTCATGGCTCGCCCCGCGCGGAATCGTCGCCGCCGCCGTGGCGTCCCTTACCTCGAGCGTCATGGAGGTCGAGGGCATTGCGGGCGGGCCGGCGCTCCGGGCGCTCGTCTTCCTGACGATCGCGGTCACGGTTCTGTTGCAGGGCGGCGCCGCGCCGCTTGTTGCAAAAATGCTCCGCCTGCTGGCCCCGCCCCGTGACGCCGCCGTGATTCTCGGCGCCGACGGCCTGGGGCTCGCGATCGGGAACGAGCTGCGCTCGGCCGGAACCCGCGTGATCTTCCTCGATACGAACGCCGCGAATTGCAATGCGGCAGAGCGGCTGGGATACGGCGTGGTCTTTGGAAACGCCTTCGACGAGAAGGTGCTGGCGCGCGCGCCTCGACCAGGCTGAGGTGGCGGTCGGACTCACGAGCAACACGGCGGTGAACGCGCTGTTCGCCCAGGAAGCCCGGTCGCTCTTCGGCGTGCCGGCGACCTATGTCGGGGCCGATTCTATTGATCCGGGCGTCACCACTGAGAAGATCGAGCGAGAGCGCGGGCTGGTGCTCTTCGGCGGGCCGAGGGACCTCGGACGGTGGAACGTGCGCTTTCGCCACAACGAAGCGCCGATCGTGTATCTCCGATTCCAGGGTGAACCGGCGAAGGAGGAGGCCGAGCCGGCGAAAGAAGGTGAGAACCCGGCGCTTGCCGAACGGAAGACCGAAGACTGGCTGCTGCTCACCCTCTACCGCGACAAGAAAACCCTGCTCGTCCATTCAGCCACGAAGCCCCAGCAGGGCGACATCGGCGCTTTCGTGCTGCACGCCGCGACCTCCGAGCAGGCCCTGAAATCGCTCGCCGAGACGGGCTGGGAGCCGGTGGCTATTCCTTCAGAAGGTTCTTCGCAATCGTGAGGCGCTGAATTTCGCTCGTCCCCTCGAAGATCCGATAGACGCGCACCTGCCGCATCACGTGCTCGATCGGCGTTTCGCGCATGAAGCCCATGCCGCCATGAATCTGCATGGCCTGATCGACCACGCGGTTCACCATCTCGGCGCCAAAGAGCTTCACCATGGCAGCCTCCTTGCGGATGTCCTGCCCCTGGTCCTTCATCCAGGCCGCGCGGTACATCATGTTCTCGGCGGCGAAGATGTCGGTCGCCATGTCGGCCAGCATGGCCTGGATGAGCTGGAAATTGCCGATCGCCGTGCCGAAAGCCTCGCGCTGCCGGGCATAATCGAGGCTCAGCTTCAGCATCCGCTTGGCGATCCCGACCGATCCTGCGCAGATGTTGAGCCGCCCGTCGTTGATCCACTTCATCGCCAGCGAGAAACCCGCCCCTACCTGCCCGAGCAGGTTTTCAGCCGGCACTTCGCAGTCCTCGAAGACCAGTTCGCCCACCCAGCCATCGCCGTCCATCGTGTGCTGCGGGTGATCGAAGTCGGCGCCGGGTGTGTCGCGGTCGACGAGGAAGCAGGTGATGCCCCCCTTCGCGCGCTTGGCTCGGTCATTCGAGGCGAAGACCATCGCGAAGTCGGCGGACGGGCCGTTCGTGATGTAGTGCTTGCGGCCGTTGAGGATCCACTTGTCGCCCTTCTTGACCGCCATCGTCTGGATGTTCGTGGCATCGGAGCCTGCGCCCGGCTCGCTCAGCCCGAAGCAGGTGGTGATGTCGCCCTTCATGAGCGGCAGGAGGTACTTCTCCTTCTGCTTGTCGTTGCAGGCGAGCAGGACGGGCGTGGGCCCGCCGGCGCCGCCGAAGACCTCGTTGGCGAAGACGTTGTCGTGCTTCCCCGATTCCTCGAAGAGCAGACAGCGATCGGCGGCCGGAATGTCCATACCGCCGACATCCTCCGGCATGTCGATGCCGTAGAAACCCAGCTCGGCGGAGCGTTTCCGCATCTGCTTGCAGAGATCCGCCGGCGGCGGCTTCTCGCGATCGAGTTTGTGCTTCTCCTGAAGCGGGAGCATCTCCTCCGTGATGAACTTCCGGAGCGTCTCCTGCATCATCAAAGTTTCCTGCGAGAAACTGAAATCCATGACCGGCTCCTCGGCGCCGTCCCGCCCGGGCGGCGTGCGTGAGTCTTGTATGAGCGGATCCTAGCCGAGCGGTGGATGGGGGTCAACAAACGCCGCGGCCTGGTAGCAGAACAATCTCGCGTTCTGCCCGCATGTCATTGCGAGGAGGGGCGCAGCCCCGACGAAGCAATCCCCCGGGCAACGCCACGAACGGGGGGATTGCTTCGTCGCTTCGCTCCTCGCAATGACATGCGAGAGGCCATCGGGGCGAGAGATCGATGAATCTGAACATCGTTCAGACGGCGCCGTGCTCGGCCAGGCGCACGAGCACTTTCTCGGTCAGCGCCGAGAGCGGAAACCCCCGAAGCTCATCGGTGCGCGCCCACTCGTGCGAGCGGTAACGCCCCACGCGAAGGCGCCCGCCCTTCGCCTGGAAGATAAAGATGTGCAGCCTGAGATCGCGGTGCGTGAAAACGTGGCGGATGACTCCGAGCGTCGCCTCGACGGAGCCCTCGAGCCCCAGCATCTCGTGCACGAACTCCTCCGCCGTACCGGCGCGGGGTTTCCAGCCGCGAAGCTCCGCCGTCGGAAACTCCCAGAGCCCGCCCAGGAGCCCCTTTTCGGGGCGCTGCACGAAGAGCACCTTGTTTCCCCGCTGCACGATCGCGCAGATTCCCTGAACTATCGGAACCTTCCGTCGGTCGCCGCGCACCGGATAGTGGTCGACTTCGCCCAGCTTTCGCGCCTCGCAGGTCTCC